>VGWA01000162.1 GCA_016873795.1 Ignavibacteria bacterium | reverse complement strand
AATAATCTTAGTTTTTATTTTTTCGGCAGCATATTTAGTTTGTGATAACTCTGTCGCAAATTCCTTGACTGTAAGCGGGATATTAACAGATACAACGGTACAGCAGTTACCGGTTATCGAGGATCAGAGTGACACCATCAGCACCGAATATATTGAAACTGTTTTAATTAAAATGAGCCCGGTACACTGTGCAAGAGGTCCTCAGGCATGCGATAAATGTAAAGAATATGCAAAACAGAATAAATATTGTCTCTTGGGATTATTGTATAAAGGCGGAGATATTGCAAGACCAATGATTGAACTGGACTTAGCAGGTATAAAAACCTGGTATGAATTTGACCAGTTGAAAATCTTTGAAAATGATGAAGAGGCACTTAAATATGCTGAAGAAAACAAAATCAGGATAGTAAAAAAAGAAGAATGAAACCTGAAAATCAAACCACTGATGTAATCCGAAGATTCGTCTCAAAAGGCGTTTTTCCCTATCAAATGGCTTTTACTTTGCTGATTCCGGTTAGAAATTTATATATGTCCCCTGAAAAATTGTCAAAAAGACTTGAACTGAAAGAAGATTTAAAAGTTCTGGAAGTCGGTCCGGGACCTGGATATTACAGCATTAAAATGGCAAAAATTCTTAATAAGGGCAAGCTTGTTCTTGCGGATATCCAGCAGAAAATGTTGGACTATGCAAAGAAAAGAATCGATAAAAGAAAATTAACAAATGTTGAATATTACCTTTGCGATGGGACAAGTTTTAATTTTGACGATAACACCTACGATAGAATTTTTATGGTAACCGTAATAGGCGAAGTTGAAAACAAAGATGAGTATCTGAATGAATTTTACAGGATACTTAAAGAAGGCGGATTACTTTCTGTCTCCGAACTTGCAGGCGACTCGGATAAGCTCACCATAGAAGAGGTAAAGTACCTGGCTGAAAAGCATAAATTCAAATTTTACAAACTATACGGAAACAAAAGAAATTACACAATCAATTTTATCAAGTAATTTCAAAAATTGAAAATCATTACTTGTAAAAAGTAACGAAATCATAACCTTTAACCCCGCACAAAAATATTTCCTCATCACTCAAATTTCTTCATATAACGCTTTTCCCCTCGTTCCCAAAGCTCCCTTCCTGACTTTAGTTGGGGACAAAGACGAAACAACATCTTCCTCTTTTTTAATTAGATAAAACATTTTAAATAGAATAAATTTTTGGGAATGAGTATATTAACATATTGACGCAAAACGAAAGGGATTTATTAATAATGCAAGCACAAAAAATTCACGAAATAATGAGTCACCCTTTGATGATTTATAAAATTAATAAACAATTTTCTAAAGAAATAAAGAGTGACAAAGTAAAACCTATACGCCCAAATTAATGTGTGTTTGTCTTATTTTGTCAAACCTATAAACAAGTTACCGGCAATGCTTGAAAAACCGATATGAAAAAACTTGAACAGATATATTTTGACAGTCGAAAATCTTTTCGAGATTGGTTAGAAATTAATCATAATAAGAGTTTGGGCATTTGGATGATTTTTTATAAAAAGCGTCTAAATATTAAATGCATAGAATATAATGAGGCGTTGGAAGAAGCTCTTTGTTTTGGATGGATTGATAGTATTATAAAAAAAGTGAACGATGACCAATATGTAAGAAAATTTACACCAAGGACTAATAATTCTAATTGGTCTGATTTAAACAAAAAAATAGTACTTTCATTGATTGATAAAGGCAAAATGACTGAAGATGGATTAAGAAAAATTGATATATACATAGAAACCGGTAAAGTAGATTGGGAGAACGAAAGTTCAAAAAAGGATAAAGAGAAGAAAGGATTTCAGATTCCAGATTTTATCATAAACGAATTTGCAAAAAACGAACCAGCATTGACAAATTTCAATAATCTTGCTCGGACTTATAAACGACATTATGTACTTTGGATTACAAATGCCAAAAGAGAAGAAACAATTTTAAGACGATTGAGCGAATCAATAGAATTATTGAAGAAAAACAGGAAATTAGGATTAAAATAAACAAGATTAAAAGCACATGCCGGTAACACGGTATATAGTTCATTGGCGGAACGGTAGTATGCGAAAGTTTTGTACTTTTATTAAACTTAGCTTATAGCTTGATACAGCAGAGCTTTAAAACCGCCAACGAAACATATACCCAGCCGTAATGAGCAATTCGAAAACCCGCCCATTTGTTGATGAGAACATTTATATACTTTAACGTGGAGATGTATAATATGAAAAAAGAAGTTAATATTAAACCGGTTCAGTTGTATAAGTTCAATGAACTTCTTTTTGTAATAGGTTCAATTATTTTCAATTTAACGGTTAGGGGTGCATACATCTCTTCGATATTGGTAGGATATTTGATTTACAATCTTAGTTAAATTGCTTTATTGATTCTTCTATTGAGTTTAGTAATTGGAGCGTAGAATTCGCAAATCTGAAATTTCCCATCAGAGAATATAACAGCGTACAAACGCTAGTCGCAATTTGGAAGCGTTCTTAATCATAAATTATTTAATAAAAATATAATGGGTAAATATAAACTTTGGCCTGAGATAAAACCATTTAAAGAAGATTATATTAAAGTCAGTAAAATTCATGATATACGATATGCTTTGTATGGTAATCCGGATGGGAAGCCTGTATTTTTTCTTCACGGCGGACCAGGTTCCGGTTCAGATGACGAAGATGCCAGATGGTTTAATCCGAAAAAATATTTAGTAATTACTCATGACCAGAGAGGCAGTGGAAAAAGTACGCCACCTGGGGAAATAAAAGATAACAATCCTTTGAAATTAGTTGCAGATATTGAAAAATTGAGAAAACATCTGAATATTAATAAACCGATATCAATCTTTGCAGGTTCCTGGGGTACTACTCTTGCACTCATGTATGCGGAAGCATTTCCTCAAAATGTTTCAAGAATGATATTAAGAGGAATTTATACTTGCGAATGGGAAGAACAGGATTTCTTTTATTCTGAAAACGGTGCTGCTCGCTTTTCGCCTGATGCGTGGGATAGATTCATTAAAAAAATTCCCGAAGGTTCTGAAAGAATTCAGGAACGTATTCATAAACTTATCGAACAATCAAATGATATTGATAGAAAAAAATGGTGTACAATATTAGCCGAATATGAATATAGTTTCTTTAATATTTCAGCTGAAAAATTAAAAAATTCCTTGTCGAACTTTGAATCCTTTTTCCCTGAAATGCGCATAAATATATTTTATCAGGCAAATCATTTCTTTCTTGAAGACAAACAAATAATAAATAATATAGATAAAATAAAAAATATCCCGGTTACAATTATACAAGGAAACCGTGATGTTATTTGTCCCCCTGTATCTGCATGGAAACTTTATAAACGATTACCAAAATCAACCCTGAAATTAGTAGCGGGCGCAGGTCATCTTTCAAGTGACCCGAAAATCCAATCCGCATTACTTGAAGCCGTAAATAACTGGAGTTAGAAGATGGTTGTATAAGAATTATTATAATTATTTTTATCTGTAGAAGGCTTGGTTTCGTTTTTCCGACACGACCATGTGACCGTAAAAAGACAATTTTCAGGTTGTTATGATTTCCGGACATTTATGAGATTTTTTCTTTGGTTTTGTAACTGTTGACAAATAAAAAATATTTAGATTTAGATAAGGATAAGTTTAAACGAACCAAATTAGTGAAAAATATTTTTTTTTGAAGAAATAAAAGGCACATAACCACTGAATTTTTCCGGGTTGGCGTAACCTCTTGTAGAAGAATTCGTATAAAAAGTAAGAATTCAAAATAATATCGATTATTAATATTAGAAAAAATCAAAATGAAAAAACTGATTATTCTGTTTTGCATAATGGCAGCTGCATCGTTACCAATTTATGCGCAGCAGGATGGAGAAGAGATTTCTTTCGGCAAATACCGGATCTTCTATTCAGAGATACTTAACGAAGACAGAACCCTCCTTGTTTCTCTCCCCGATAATTACTTAAATTCCAACTTATCCTATCCGGTACTCTACCTGTTGTACGGTGATCAGGTGAAAGGATATTATGCGGAAGCAGTCAATGTTGTTCATCGCCTCAGCAATAGCGGCGAAATCCCGCCTTTTGTTATCGTCGGGATTGCAAATACCGATCGCTACCGGGATTGTCTTCCTTTAAAACCAGATGGAAA
>VGWA01000161.1 GCA_016873795.1 Ignavibacteria bacterium | reverse complement strand
ATTTAATTTGTTTGTCAAAATTAGTTTAGAACAATGGTTAAATGAACCTTTTAAGCCTCCAGGCAAGGAAATTGAAGAAATACAGCTAAAAATATTTTAAACTCCAAAAATAATAAGGGGGGTTTGTTTTAAAATATCCTCTATTTAACGAAAAATCTGTCCAAAATCGATTGTTTTTTATGTTTTATTCAAGTTCCATTTTTATTTTGGACAGCAGTGATTTGTTATCGGTTCCATTGCAATTTTATAAATCAGTTAGAGTTCTATGATAGGCTGGAATATCCCCGAAAATATTTTCAAAGAAAAATAATAATATCGAAAAACATAAGTTTAGAAAAATGCTGTTACCTGTGCTCTGCCAGTATGTATTACCTGTTTTTTACCTTCTACTCTTCCGTCATAATTGATTGTTGCCTGAATATTTTTACTTATACTGTAATCAAGATTTGCCCGCCAGTACCAGCTTTTCCCGTCGGGTCTTCCTGATGTCAACTCATAAGGAAAGTTAGTAACTACCGTATTAAATCCTATTTCATTTCTTTCAAATTCGATCCGAAGTCTGCCGACAGTTGCGAAAGAATATATGAATCTTAAAATTTGTTGATTTATATCTGCTTTTACGGGATTTTTCGGATATGAATCAGTTGCTCTCGTATAATTTATTAAAAAACCGCTTTCGATTTCATTTATCGGTTTATAGGTTAAATCCAAAGTAACACCATCAGATAATATTTCCCTGTTTCTCACGGAAGAGGGCGGCGCCGCATTATTATCAGTTTTTTTCATATATTCCATTTGTGCTGCCAGATCCGAAGTCAATCCGATTTTAATCCGCAATGACCTTTGTATATTCAAATATCTTTCATTTCCACTGCTGTACTGGCTAAAACCTTTTTGTTGAAGAAATCTGAATCTGAACGAATATGAGGGATTATTTTCAAAGAGGAAGACATCCTGCTGAAATAATTGTGACCCTGCAAGAGTATTCGAATCATTCAAAAAAGAACTAAGCTTTAGAAAATACAGATTGTTTGTATTAGGATCTTTACTTTTTTCATCTATTCTGTAATATGTTTCACTTGAAAAATTATTGTAAATTTTTGCAAATATATTATCGGAAGCCATAAAATAATATCGTGAGGGTCTTAATATTATTCTTGCAGAAGTTTTTAAGTCAACAGTAGGAAAATACTGGTCTGTAGGCAAATTCAATTTAATATAATCGCCGTCATAGTTCACAAGTTGAAATTCATTTTCGTCCTGAATTCCATTACTGTTCAAATCACCAAGATAAATATAATTCCCCTGCCCTTTCGGGACAGCAACAAATAGTTTTTCGACTTTTGCTGTTCTCTCACTTGTTACGTAATAAAATAAATCAGACTGAACAGCTGATTTAAACGGATCAAATCTTGTTCTCCAATTAACAAGAACCGACCTGTTATTTGCGTTTCCTGTATTTTTTGCTTCTTCGCTGTAGAGCCTCTCCCTTACAGATATCTCAAACATTGTAGAAAACCAGTTCAAGCCGTAATAAGAAAGTGAATATTTCTGTGTGAATGAATTGGATAAATTTCCCATTACACCGGAAAAAGGGATATCATCTTTTCTGTAATCGAATCCCGCGGATAAAGTAAAATCATACAAATTATTTATAGAAACAGAAGGAAGCAATTCGAGAAAACCAAAACTATCGTACGTGAGACTATCCTGATTTCCGTTACTGATTTTGTTTTTTTTAATTTCCTGTTTATATTCAAAGACGAAATCAAAAAAAGGTTTACCGAAGTATTTTCTATACCCTGCATACGCATTATGTTTAATCCAGAAACCATTATTATTGGTAGCATTATTTTCGCTGCTTATTGTTTCCAGAGTATATTTTAATCTTGGTATTCCGCTTGTATCAGGAACGTTCGTTAATGCATTAAACTCAACCGAAGCCACCGTTCTGTAAGAATTAAAATAATCTCCTCTCTTCAATTGAGCAAAATTTCCTTTCAAGTTAAATATTTCAGCAGGGGAAAAAATCAAATTTGCTTCCCGGAAATCTTCCGTAACATTAGATGAATCCTGGGTATCAAAATTCCTGCTGAATTCTACAACATTAATCCTGTCGAGAGTATTAAATAACTTATTGATTATTCTTTGTTTATAATGCATTTCCAGATTTCTCACATTCATTCCTAAAAGCTTAAAATTATTTTTCGAAATACCAATCACCCCTGAAAATGCAACTCCACCGTTGTTTTTGTCTTCAGTAGAAAATTTATTTTTGTCATAGTAGGAATATGCTCCTTCTATATCGAAAAAGAATTCTTTTTCAAGCGAAGATGCATAACTTAACGACAAATTCAGAATCTGATATGATGTTGGTATAGGAAGAAAAATAAGCGGAGCATAACTTCCTTGTTTTATTCCGACAAAATCATATTGATAAATACTAATCTGAGAATAATCACCGTTTCCTTGTCCTACGAACGAAAAAGTAACCTGATAAGTAGCACTATCCGTTCCCGGTGCAAAGCGATAAAATGTATAACTGCTGCCGTTAATCGTAGTATCCACTTTCATATAGGCTCCTTTTCCTTTTCCCGTACTATCAACTCCCACATATTCTGCACCTGACTTTGTAGCTTTTAATTTATCTGCTCCTGCATTTCTCAAAATTTCCTTATCACTCTCAGATAATGTGAAATCTATGGTACGATCTTCATTATCATATTCATTCAAATAAGATGCCCCAAAAATAAATTTATTTCTTAAAAATCTCACACGGTTATTTGTAGTAATTAACGTTCTGTTGTATTTCCTGTCCGAATATTCAAAATCGACAACAATTCTTGTTGTATTTGTTATTTGACGCCTGTTTGTAAAGGTTATTTGACCCAGCCCATAATCTATTACGTAATCCTGCTGTTCACCTCTTGTCATTAATATACCGTCAATATATACTTTTTCAGTACCAGAAAGTACCAATATATTAATTTCATTATCCGCACCGATTAATCTATACGGTCCCTGAACTCCGTCGTTACCGTTAAAAGAATTGGAATTAAATTTTCCTTTCGAAACTGCTCCGGTAAACGAAAAATCTCCGAAATCAAAATTCGAAGCTGCATTTATGCCCTGAATTTTTCTTTTAAAATTCAAGAAGTCACTTTTCGGGATTGCCACATCAATATCACCGAGAGTAGCCGTAACATTTTGTGTTCTGAGCTGAATAAACACTTTATCAAGTTCCTGAAGTTTCTGTGTTGTCCCTTCAGGCTGTATTGGAGTGTTTTCATCTGTCAGGGCAGCAACCAACTCTACATCTTTTGAAAGTCTGCCGTTCATCTGAAGATTAAAGCCCGAATTAACGGTCAAATCTCTGTTATTTCCAAAAGTAAAACCCCTGAATATACTTCCGGATTTTTCAAGTTCGGTTCCTTCAAAAATGTTCTCTATAAAGTCTTTTCGCTGTACTGCAATTTGTATTGTATCACCGGTTATTGTATCCCTTTCAATGATTATATCAAAGTTAGAATATTCATCTTTAAAATTATAAGGGAACAGGTCATATTCTACTTTTAAATCGTAAATCCTGTTAGTATCGAGTGAATATTTATAAAATAAATTTTTATTTAAAGAAATTATACCGTTTCTGTAGTTAATCCGATAATCATCAAAAGGCATTAAAGTACTATCGTTAATTTTTAAAATTTCGGAATACTGAATAATAAATCTGTCCTGTGTAATAATAACGGTATCTTTACTTGTAATTTTATAAGTCTGAAATTTATTGAACTTATCCTGCTGGGAAAAAGCAGAAATGCAAAGGAAGATAGAAATAAAAATCGGGGTAAATAATACTATTTTATTAAGCAGTTTCAGAATGTAACTATTATAAACTTTAAAATTAGTTTAAATAACAAATAATTTCAATTACAAGTAAAAAACAAGAGAAAAAAAATACAGACAGAGAGATACGAATAACAGCAGAAAAACACTGCTGTCCAAAATAAAAATGGAACTTGAATAAAACATAAAAAACAATCGATTTTGGACAGATTTTTCGTTAAATAGAGGATATTTTAAAACAAACCCCCCTTATTATTTTTGGAGTTTAAAATATTTTTAGCTGTATTTCTTCAATTTCCTTGCCTGGAGGCTTAAAAGGTTCATTTAACCATTGTTCTAAACTAATTTTGACAAACAAATTAAAT
>VGWA01000160.1 GCA_016873795.1 Ignavibacteria bacterium | reverse complement strand
TTCATCCGGCTTTTCAAAATAATAATCAAAAAAAACTTCATCAACAATCAACGAAATGTTACGCTTTCTGCAAATATCACATATTTTATTCATTTCATTTTTTTTCACGTAATTACCGGCAGGGTTACCCGGATTAATCAAAACGACTGCTTTTGTATTATCATTTATAGAAGCCGTTAAGCTGTCAATTTTAATTTCCCAGATATCCGAATAAACTAAATCATAGTATGATACTTTCACATTTTCAAATATTGCCAGTTGTTCAATTAAAGGATAAGACGGTGCCGGTATCAGAATATTATCTTTAGGATTTGTAATCAATTTCAAAATGTATGAATAAGCTTCACTCGATGATGAGGTTAAGATGAGATAATCGGAATTTACTTTTTTACCTCTTTTTCCATAATAATCCGATATAATACTCCGTGCTCTTTGGAAACCTTTAGGGTCAGGAATATAACTGCTATTATTATATGAGCATAAAGCTTTTTCTAATAATCTTTTTTCGAATACAAATCCGCAATCTGAAGGGTTAGAATTTACTAAGTTTATTATATTTTTCTTAGAAATAATATTATTATCATACAACTTAATAAATTCATTTGAATTAAATTTAAAATCAAATTTTTCAGAGAAAATCATAATACACTAACCTCAGGCAATATAGGTAAAATAATTCTTTGATTTATAATATTCATAAAGACTATTCAATGATTCTTTATCTTCATATTTAAAAAAGCCGTATACAGTAGCACCGCTGCCTGTCATTGAAGAAAAGACTGCACCTTTGTCCAGCATATCATTTTTAATATTTTTTAGCAGCGGATATTTCGGAAAAACAATATTTTCAAAATCATTAATATAGATTTCCGGATTATTTAATGAAAATTCTTCGATATTATTAAGCACATTTTCTTTGTATTCTCCTTCTTTCATTCCGAGGTTATCATAAGCCCATTTTGTAGAGATATGCATGTGCGGATTTACCAGCAGAATTTTAAAATCAATTTTGAAATTATTCAGAATTTTTAATTTTTCACCCAGACCGCAGGCATAGCATGGTTTTTGGAGAAGAAAAAAAGTTACGTCGCTTCCTGTCTCAATTGCAATTTCTCTTATTTCTTTTTTAAAAATACTCATATCAGCGTTGTAGTATTTAATCAGATGTTTTAAAACAACTGCAGCGTTCGAACTTCCGCCTCCTAATCCTCCTCCGGAAGGAATATTTTTAAGTATATCGATTTTAATATGGTCATCTGTTTTCAAGCCGAGTTTTTGGAAAAAAAGATTTACAATTTTGAAGCATGTATTTTTTTCGCCTAAGGGAATATACTTCTTATTTGTTTTAATTAATATCTTAAAATTATTAGAGCGATAAATTTCTATTTTAACTACATCATGCAGACTGACAGGATAAAAAATTGTTTCAATATTATGAAACCCGTCAGTTCTTTTCCCCAGAACTTTCAGACCAATGTTAATTTTTCCATATGAACTGTATATATGTTTCAATAATTATTCCGTAAACATGAAGATATGATTCACTGTTTTTCAATTCTCAAGTCAAATAAATATTAATCCAATCAAAGAGTCCATTTAACATATATAGAACCGTAAGTATATCCCGCGCCGAAGCTTGATAAAATTATATTATCATCTTTTTTCAGTTTTCCATCAGCCCAATATTCATAGATACATAATGGTATGCTTGCTGTTGTTGTGTTACCATACTTATGAATATTCATCATAACTTTATCCATACTGACTCCCATTCTGCCAGCAATAGCCGCAATAATTCTATGATTTGCCTGATGCGGAACCAGATATGCAACATCTTCAGATTTCAGATTATTTCTTTTCATAATTTCGAGAGAGACATCTGCCATTCCTTTCACGGCATCTTTAAAAACTGTTCTTCCGTCCTGATAAATAAAATGCATTTTTTTATCAACGGTTTCATGAGATGCAGGGTGCAGACTGCCGCCGGCAAGCTGGCACAAATTTCGTCCTCCCGAGCCGTCGATACGGGCAACAGCGTCAATAATACCGTAATTTTCATCTTCTCCCGGTTCAAGCAAAAAAGCAGCAGCTCCGTCACCGAACAAGACTATATTATTTCTGTCATCAGGGTCAGCGATAAGTGACATTTTATCCGCTCCGCATACTATAACCTTTTTATGTGTACCGCTCTTAATGAACTGTGCACCTGTATAAAGTGCAAAAATAAAACCTGAACAGGCTGCAATTAAATCAAATCCCCAGCAATTTTTTGCCCCGATGTTATTCTGAATAATACAGGCAGTAGATGGATAAATCATGTCCGGTGTTACCGTAGTTAAAACGATAAGTTCAATTTCATCGGGACTCATATTTCTATTCTTAAGCAATTCTTCTACTGCTTTTGTGGCAGCATAAGAAGTAGGCTGGTCTTTTTCCAGATATCTTCTTTCTTTAATTCCTGTTCTCTCCGTAATCCATTCATCGGTAGTATCCAGATAGTTTTCAAAATACTTATTATCAATAACTTTCTCCGGTACATAATGACCCAAAGCACTGATATTACAATTGTAAGGTTTTTTTGATGACATAAAATATATTTTTTTATTTTTCTTTAGTTTCTGAAATAATGTTTTCGTCCGAAATATTTTTTTCCGTCGAATTTTCAGCCGGGATAAACACCAGTTCATCTTTTGACTTATGTTTCTTAACCGATACGGTTGTATTAGGTACAATATTTCTTTTTAAAATTTCTTCGCTCAAAGGGTCTTCAAGATATCTTTGAACGGCTCTCCTCAAAGGTCTTGCACCAAAATTCTGGTCAAATCCCTTATCCGACAGAAAATCAACTGCTTCCTGAGAGACTTCAATACTGATGTTTTGAGGTTTCAGTCTTTTTATTAACTCACTGATTGCAATATCAACAATCAGTTTTATGCTGTCTTTTTCAAGTTGTTTAAACACAATAAACTCATCGACTCTGTTCAAAAATTCAGGTGAAAATATTTTTTTTACAGAATCTTCTATAGTAGATTTCATTTTTTCATATTTACCTTCGGATTTTAAATCTCCAAATCCGAATATCTTATCGAGTTTAATATCTTTAGTACCGATATTGGAAGTCATTATGAGGATTGTATTTTTAAAATCCACTTTTCTGCCCAGACTATCCGTCAGAACTCCGTCATCGAGCACCTGCAACAGAACATTGAATGTATCGACATGAGCTTTTTCAATTTCGTCAAGAAGAACAACGCTATAAGGTTTTCTTCTTACTTTTTCTGTTAACTGACCACCTTCTTCATAGCCGACATATCCGGGAGGAGCTCCGACTAATCTTGAAACATTAAATTTTTCCATATATTCACTCATATCGATTCTAATGAGTGCATTTTCGGAATCGAAAAGAAATTTTGCAAGTTGTTTAGCAAGTTCAGTTTTGCCGACTCCTGTCGGTCCGAGGAATATAAACGAACCGATGGGTCTTCTCGGGTCTTTCAAACCGGCTCGTGCTCTTCTTATTGCCTTTGATATTTTATCTATTGCTTCTTCCTGACCTATTATAACCTGTTTAAGATGTTCTTCCATTCTTACAAGTTTTGAGAGTTCGGATTCTGCAATCTTATTTACGGGTATACCTGTCATCATTGCAACCACGTCGGCAATATCATTTTCATCAACTTCATGGAAGGTATTTTGAGATTCTTTTTCCCAATCAAATTTTAATTTTTCCAGTTGAGATTGCAGTCTTTTTTCTTTATCTCTCATTTGAGCGGCATCTTCAAAATTCTGATTTCTGACGAATTGTTCCTTTTGCACTTTTACATTCTGAATTTCATCTTCAAGTTTTACAATATTTTCGGGAACAATAATATTAGCAAGATGAACTCTTGAACCCGCTTCATCCATAACATCAATTGCTTTATCAGGAAGGTTCCTGTCAGTTATATACCTATCGCTCAGGCGAACCGATTCTTCGATAGCTTTATCGGTATATCTGACATTATGATGTTCTTCGTATTTACTCTTAATATTTTCAAGTATCATAATAGTCTCATCAACCGTTGTAGGGTCAACCATTATTTTCTGGAACCTTCTATCGAGGGCACCGTCTTTTTCAACATATTGTCTATATTCGTTTAAAGTCGTAGCACCAATACACTGCAATTCCCCTCTTGACAGGGCGGGTTTAAAAATATTGGAGGCATCGAGAGAGCCGCTTGCTCCACCGGCACCGACAATAGTATGCAAT
>VGWA01000159.1 GCA_016873795.1 Ignavibacteria bacterium | reverse complement strand
CAGAGTAATGGAAAGAATAATTCTTCAGGAAATCCCGGAAAAGGTCATTAATTCTCCTGTCTTTAAATGGAATCCTTTTGATAATAAACTTTATGAAGAGGGTAGGGAAATATCATTTAATACAGAGCCGGATACAAGATATGAAACTTTTTTGAAGATGCATCGGGCAATTAAACTTCTTGACCCGTACTACCCCGCTCTCAATACCCATATACTCAGAAGTTTTGAAGGAGAAAGGGAAATATCCGTGTCAGATGTGGAAAAAATGTTTGAGGAATTACTAACTTCCCCTCAGGTAAAAGAAGTCGCTTCTGTTGTGAAAAAGAAATTGGGAAGAGATTTGCAGCCGTTTGACCTGTGGTTTACAGGTTTTAAAGGAAGGTCAAATTATAATCCGGAGGAGCTTGACAAAATAACAAAAGCAAAATATCCGACTGCCGAAGCATTCGAGAAAGATATAAAAAATATTTTACTGAAACTTGGTTTTTCAGAAGAATCTGCTTTGTATATTGCTCCGAAGATTCGTGTGGATGCCGCCAGAGGTTCAGGTCATGCGGCTCAAAGCTCAATGAGGATATTTAAACCTCGTCTGAGAACCAGAGTGCAGAAAGACGGCATGGATTACAAAGGTTATAATATTGCAATACACGAACTCGGTCACAGCGTTGAACAGGTACTTACACTCTATAAAATTGATTATTATTCTTTAGCCGGCGTACCAAACACAAGCTTCACGGAAGCTTTTGCTTTTGTTTTTCAGGACAGAGACCTGGAATTGCTCGGATTGAAAGACGATAATCCTGAAACAAAATATCTCAGGATACTCGGAAGCTTCTGGAGTACTTATGAAATTATAGGTGTTTCGCTTGTGGATATGAAAGTCTGGCACTGGCTGTATGAACATCCGGATGCCACTCCGGCTGAATTGAAAAATGCAGTTGTTAAAATTGCAAAGGATATTTGGAATAAATACTATGCGGATGTGTTCGGAGTAAAAGATGCGCTCATCCTCGCAATTTATTCTCATATGATTGATAATTCTTTGTATCTGCCGAACTATGCTATCGGACACATTATACAGTTTCAAATTGAAGAATATCTGAAAGATAAAAATCTCGGTACAGAAATGGAAAGAATGTGCGTTGAAGGTAACGTCATACCTCAGGTCTGGATGAAAAATGCGGTAGGTTCCGAAATATCAGTAAAGCCAATGCTGCTGGCTGTCGGAGAAGCAGTAAATAAAATTAAATAGCTCTTTAAATTAAATTTAATTTTTCGTCCAGACCCGAAATTTTAAAAGTCTTCTTGACGAAGGGGTCGGTGTTGATAATCGAAAATTTACCATCTTGAATTTTTTGCGAATATTCCACGCATAACCTTAAAAACATCGAACTTACAAAGGAAACATCACGTAAATCAAATATTACATCATGGTCGATATTTTGCCGGTCTTTAAAATCTTTGAATAATTCCAGAAAGTGATTGTCGATTTTTACCTTTGCTTCCTGTGAAGTAAGTGTATCCATGCGGCCGTCAAATAACAATGAGGTTTTATTCCTTTCTTTGTCGTATTCGATTGTAACCATTTTAAAATATTTTAAAAGTTTTTATTATATTCTATATAAAAAGTTTGTGCATCGATTTTTTCATCGAATAATATAGATGGATTTGTATTAAACCATTTTTCGTTCATTCTTCTGCGGCATACTCTCTGAATGTTTATTAAATGTTTTGCCGTTATGTTTTCAGTAGTTATGTTTTTACCGCCTGTACCGCATCCGAGTGTCAGGGAAGGAGGCAGTAAATTGTATGTACCGCCTACTGCTCCCTGTGAAGTGGGAGTGTTTACTACTATTCTTCCTGCATTCATTAGCAGCGAAAAGTCCATTATTCTTTTTTCGTCATTTGCATAAATGCAGGCACTGTGACCGATTCCGTTAAGGTAATTAAGATCAATGCAAAGCTTAATTGCAGTGTTTGTGTCTTCCGCATCATAAAATGCAAGTATTGGTGCAAGTATTTCGTTCGATAAAGGATAACCTTTTCCTATCCCTGTTAATTCCGCAAGCAGTATCTTTGTCCCTTCCGGTACGCTTATTCCTGCTTTTTCTGCTATCTTTTTAACCGATTGACCAACAATTAACGGATTCATGTTGGAAGTATCGGGAATAATTGCTACAGCTTCAACCTTTTTTATTTCCTCGGGTGTCAGAAAATAACAGTTCTGATTTTCAAATTCCTTTTTAACCTGTTTATATATTTTCCTGTCAACGATTATTGCCTGCTCGCTGGAACATATCGTTCCGTTGTCAAAAGTTTTGGAGGATATTATACTCTTAATAGCGTAGGTAATATCCGCACTCTCGTCTATAAAAACAGGAACATTTCCCGGACCGACTCCGATTGCAGGATTCCCAGAGCTGTATGCGGCTTTTACTAAGCCCGTTCCACCTGTTGCTATTATTAACGCAATCTTCGGACTCGACATCAGCATATTTGTTACTTCCCTTGAACCTCCGGATAGTATTTGTATGCAGTCGTCCGGTGCATCTGCGTTTATTGCCGCTTCGTAACATATCCGGACTGCCTCTTCACAGCATTTTATCGAACTTCGATGCGGGGAAATGATTATGGGATTTCTTGTTTTTAGACATATCAGGATTTTATACATTACGGTCGAAGTAGGATTGGTTACCGGTGTAACGGCTAAAATTGGTCCTAAGGGCTGTGCAATTTCGCTTATTCCCGTTACTTCATTGTGTGATATGAGACCGACGGTCTTCACTTCCTTTATGCTCTCGTAAACCAGCAGTGTACCTATAGTGTTCTTTAAGACTTTGTGTTCCCAGATACCGATTCCGGTTTCTTCATGTGCCATCTTTGCAAGTTTTACCCGATTGTCAAATCCTGCTTTATACACATTTTCGACTATTCTATCTACTGATTTTTGATCATATTGGGAAAATACTGCTGCGGAATATGTAGCTTTATCCAGTATTTCATTTGCCCGTGCAAACAATACTTCGTTCATATTTTTTAAAATTTAAAGTTATTAAATGAATGTTCAGTACCGGGTTTAATAGTAAGTATGTTAAAGATAATTATTCTGATTTGTAAATGCAAGTTTTTTATTATTTAATATTATGAAAAATCCAAAATACATTATTTATCTGTTTTATCTTGTAGTGAATAATCTTGTAAGTTTTTTAATTAAAATTGATTTTTTTTCATCTTGACTATATATATTGTGTAAATTAATTTTTTAATAAATTACAAATAATAATACTTCAGAATATGAATTAATATGGTGGGATTTTTATGCAAATTTAAATTCAAATTTCATAACAAAATTTGTTTTATATGAAAAGATTATTTACTCTTTCCGTTTTAATTTTTTTAAATTTCCTATTAATATCAATATGTTACACCCAGAGTACTAACAATTATTATATGTACAGATATAATACAGGTTCTTTGGCGGATATTAGTACAGGTTCAACAATACTTCTGAACGGTTGCCATCAAAATAGTGCATCAGCAGTTACAAATATTGGATTTGACTTCTGGTTTATGGGAGAAAGATATACACAGTTCAGTGTGAATTCTAACGGACAGATGAGACTTGGTTCTACTGCAATTACTATATTTGGAATATTACAGCCCCATGGAGGAGTAAGTTATTTAGTCCCTATTTCAGGTGATAATAATATAGATAACGGAGGAAATGTACGATATAAAGTTTTAGGTGACCCCGGACATAAGATTCTTGTTGTAGAGTGGAATGTTTTAAGAATACCATCGAATACTTGCGGTGAACAGGGCTATTTCTCAAATTTACAGGTTTTGCTGTATGAAAGTTCCGGCAGGATTGAATTTATTTATGGAGAAATGCAAAATGTAACAGATGAGACGAATGTTTCTATTTTCATATCTGCAAGTGATATACCCCATACTGTCGGATGGGTTGGGAATATTTCCGGCTCATATACTTATAACACCTCTTATCCAGTCGGGCATACGCAATATAATGCCGGGCAGATGGCTAATTTACACAGCACCTCCAATGGTTCCCGCTGGGTTTATTGTTTCACACCAAAAGTTCATATTCCTTTTTATGCCTATTCCTCATCATACTCTCAATTAACCGGTGGAACAAGAGTTACTGAGATCGAGGGAACAAATGCAAAATTGTCCCCTGTTATTAATGTTGGTTTTAATTTTTATTTTATGGGGAAGAAATATTCGTATCTGAAGGCTTCATCGTCCGGATTTTTAACATTTAATACAAATACTACAAATGCAGGAATAACTAATAGTTTAGAGGGCTGGATTAATGCTGATG
>VGWA01000158.1 GCA_016873795.1 Ignavibacteria bacterium | reverse complement strand
AACATATCGATATCAAATCAGAACTACGAGCTGTTTCAAAATTACCCGAACCCGTTCAATTCAATTACAAATATTAAATTTAAACTAAAGTCAGGAATGTTAAATTCAGGATTCGCGGAAATAAAAATATATGATATTACGGGTAAGTTGATAAAAGTTCTGACGAGTAAAAAATACGAAGCGGGAGAACATACTGTCAGGTTCGATGCTTCGGGATTGCCGAGCGGGGTGTATTTTTACAGACTTACAGCGGGAGAATATAACGCTGTGAAAAAAATGGTTTTAATAAGATGATAGGATATTTTTTTCTTTTTTCGAAATAAGATTTCTTTAGAATCCGTAATTTGTTTTAATACTTGATTTTATAATTTAATGTGTTTAGTTTTAAATTAATTGATGTTTATAGGATTATGCGGATTTCACAATAAGGGGAAACGTATTAATGTGCTGTTAGAAATGTATATATAAAAAACGGCAACAGAAATATAAGAACAAACAAAAATGGAAAGCAAAAGGATAAACAGGCTACTTGACGGGGTGATATACCTGCTGTTGATAATTTTCCTGTCATCGTCGGGATTCAGCGATATGCCTCCGCCCTCGGGGTGGTATCAGCAAAATATGACGAATTGGTTGAATAATATTAATAGTTTAGTTTTTACTGACAGTCTTACAGGATATATTGCAACTGCCTCAGATCAGGCGGGACACAATTATATACTTAAAACAACAAACGGCGGAGAAAATTGGTTTGAATTATTATATCAATATAATATAGCAGGATTTCGAAGCATGAAATTCATAAACAAAGATACAGGGTTTGTTCTCGGATTAGATTATTTGTATATAACAAAAAATGCAGGTGTTAATTGGTACACAAAATACATACCTGCTATACCATCAGATATGTATCCATTAAACGTTGACACAATATTTTGCGTAGATGAGCAGTCGATAATCGGAGGATTTTATAGAACTACCGATGGAGGAACAAGCTGGACAAAGTTAATAAATTTTGGTTCCGGAAATCCTACAAGAGTATATTTTTATGATAAAAATAACGGTTTTATAGTAAGATGGAACGAACTTCATAAAACAACAAACGGAGGATATAATTGGTTCGGGATACCTACGGGAGGAAGATTTGATGATATATGTTTTATTGATTCCTTAATTGGTTATAAAACTTATGTTTCAATGAGAAAAACAACAGACGGGGGATTGAACTGGACAGTTCAGCAACTTCCTCAAACATTTGGAACAAGTGCAACAACAATTAGCGCAATAAATAAAGATACCGTCTGGAGTACGGGGGGAGTCTTATCCTCAAACGGATATAAAGGTATTGTATATATAACGACTAATGGTGGTGAGAATTGGGGTTTTCAGATACCATTAGTTAATTCGACTAATAGTTCCCAATATAAGTATATTTATTTTATAAACAGTAAAAACGGCTGGGCTTATTTGAATTATGCTTATTTAGACACAATCAGAGGTGTTCACACGACAACCGGAGGTTCCGATACGACAATATATACATCCGTAAATAATAACATTTCAATATTAAACAGGAATTACGAATTGTTTCAGAACTACCCGAACCCGTTTAATTCAATTACAAATGTTAAATTTAAAATGTTAAATTCAGGATTTGCGAAAATAAAAATATATGATATTACGGGTAAGATGGTAAGAGTTCTGACGAGTAAAAAATATGAAGCAGGAGAACATATCGTCAGGTTCGATGCTTCGGAACTGCCGAGCGGAGTGTATTTTTACAAACTCGAAATTTCGGGAGATAATGGAAAAATATATTCGGAAACGAGGAAAATGATACTTATCAAATAGTAGATAACAAAAAGTAAATAGCAAAAAGTAAATAATATAACATATAACATATAATATATAATATATAAAATGTAGTAAATAAAAAAACAATATTTTCAAATATTTTCCAGATTATATAGGGATTAATTATAAAGTAAAACAAAAATGAAAAATCTTAATTTAAATTCAAAGCATGGTATGGAGGATAACTTATACCGAAGTGTCGGATTTAAGACAAGAACAATAATAATTTTATTGATGATAATACTTATTTCAATTTTAATAATAATTAAGCCGGGGGAAAACATCAGCGGGATAAACAGGCACAAAAATATTTTTCAGGATAGTACTCCATATTTAACAGGTGCATACTGCAGCGGAGATGAGACAAACAGGAGTTTGTTAAGAGACAGTTTAAATTTCAATCTTTGGCATACGTACTTGAGTTACAGGAAATATAACGAATATTATATAACCCAGGGCTGGAGAGGAGCAGGCAGTATGGATTCCTTATATTATCCCGACAGTAATGCATATATACCTCTTGTAAAAAGTATACTCGACAGCAACGAGCAGTTCGGAATAAAGACCTTAATGCAGAGACCCAAGACCGAGTGGTTATTTTACGCACAGAGAAGCGATTACCAGTGTGAAGAGACAGTAGAAAATCCTGAATACAACTGGTTTTATACTTATAAGAGTCATCCGAGGGGAATAGACTACACAGACACAAGCCGTTACGGAAATGGTATTAAGGTAAGATATTGCAGATCCGGAGAAGAGGACTCGGGATATGTAGTAATGAACTTAAGATGCAACAGGGAGCAGATTAACACCGGCAATCCCGGTCACGGATATCCGTATCCGGGTTTTGGAGATAAGCAATTCAGCTGGTATATAAAACCGAGAATTAGGATTGATTCGGTGTTTGCTAATGATACAAGTAATTTTTTAAAGAAAGTTATTAGAATCGAAGTCATAAATTATGAAGATTCGGTAATTAAAATTCAGGACGTTAAAGTAATTAATTTTAAAGAAGGCCTTTTATTGCCATATTCAGGAAAATATATAGAAGAATTTTATACAATTTTAAACGATACCGTTAGTCTTACAATTCCGGAAGGGAAATATTTCAATCCAAATAACCGTGACTGGACAGACAGGAACAGCAACTGCGGAGTCGATTTCAGAGTATTCTGGTATGGAAACTGTGATATGTGGATTGATTATGTAAGACTCGATGATAAGAGAGCAAATGATTTATTCGGAGATACAATATCAAATTTTTATAGTCAAACTTATCACAATATGATTCAAATGGAAGTACGTCATTCAAAGTTGAACAGTTCACCTGTAATGTTTTTTATCGATGAATTTGAATATAATCATATACCTGCAATAACATACGTTATGAAGAAGCTCCGACAGTATTCCGGAGGAAGCGATGAAAGGTTCACACTTGCTACAAGCTCCACATATCAATACTGGTATCAGTTGCATCTGCCTGCAGACACATCATTGGATATTGAACATTTCAGTAAATATTGCATAGACAGCATAAAATTAAGAGCATATATGGCAGGTTCATATCCTTTCAGAAAGCCTAAATATCCGAATATAAATTATCAGACAAGAATTCCAAATACATTACCTCAAATTAATCAACAGTATGCCTATGCACATATTGTAAATCCTGATCAATATGAGGAATGGCTTCAGGATTATTTGGAAATACAAAATCCTCTTTCAGAGGGGAGCGGGCAATTTATTACTGAATGCAAAAATATACGGGAAATATCCGATACAAGAAACTTATTGGTTTTATTTGCGCTTCAAACACATGCACATAATTTTGAAGATTATTTAAGAGAACCGACAAATGAAGAAATAAGAATGATGGTAAATACAGTAATAAGTTATGGAATGGGAGGAATAATGTATTACTGGTACGGGGCATTCGGACAGGATAATCAGGGAGGAATAATAGATGAAAATAATTTTAGTGTCGGTATAGCAAACAAACTTGGCGAAAATGCCAATTTAACGCCGAGATATACAAATTTTTACGGACAACAGAAATTTGCAGAAATATGCAGAATAAATACTATACTAAGAAAATGGAGTCCATATTTAAAAAGTTTTAATAATGTAAGCACAAATTCATATATTTATAGAAACAGTGAAGAACGAACAAATTTTTTAAATAATACCTATATAAATGGCATAGAAACCTATGGTCCATCTCATAGTAATCCCGATAATCCGGGTGACCGTGATCCTGTTTATTTAACTTATATTCAGGCTGGAGTATTTAAGAATTCCGAAGAAAACAAGAATTATTTTATGATAGTAAACCGCAGATGTTCACCTTATGATTTCGATAACAACGAAAACGGAGGAAGAAGATACGTTAAAATATTTTTCGACAGCAGTTCGTCTTCATTTTCAGATTTTAACAACTGGAAGATAACTGATTTGTATAATGATTCAACGGTTGGGGTATTCGATAAAAGAAATTACAGTT
>VGWA01000157.1 GCA_016873795.1 Ignavibacteria bacterium | reverse complement strand
TGCCGTGCTGTATCCGCTTAACCTGCTTATGACTCTGTTCTATAAAAACGGATACCTGTCACCCCTGCCGGTGCAGATTTCTGTTCTGTTTCACTTCCTGTTCGCATCTTTTGGTGCTTTCTTCCTCGGAAAACAACTTAAATTGACTAGTTTTGCATCCCTTGTGCTCGGACTTATGTTCGCCTATTCGAGCTATATGATTATTCATGCAATGCATATGGCAAATATTAGCGCCGTGTCGTATCTGCCTTTTGTTTTCCTTTTCTGGCTTAAATTTATTGAAAGGAAAAAATATTTCTTCGCGTTCGCTTCCGCCGGATTGATGGCTCTCTGCGTGCTCGCGGGATATCCGCAGGTCGCGTTCTTTAACTATTTTTTCCTGTTCACCTTTACGGTTGCTTACCTGATTAAAATATATGTTGAAAAAAGTTTTGCGCCCGCTAAACATATAATAATCGGCTTCGTCATTCTCGTCGCCCTGCCGTTCGGTGTTACCGCTGTTCAACTCCTGCCCACTAATGAGTTTGTCGCTCTCTCTAACAGAGCTTCGTTTGATTATGAATTTGCAAAACAGGGCTCGTTTCATTGGTATGACTTCCTTACCGCTGTTATGCCGAAAGTCTTCGGCGTGTGGAACTGGAATCAATCCGCAGGTGAATTGGAATACTGGGCTAAACATCAGGAAGGAGCCTGGATGTTCTCCATAGCTAATGTCTTTGTCTCTGCTCTCGTTATTCTGCTCGTTGTACCCGCTGTCAGAGTCTCTGTTAAAAATAATATTAATAAATTCTTAATACTTTTCCTTTCTTTCTTCACACTTTTTGTATTGATGTTTGCTCTCGGAGGAAATTTCTTTTTGCATAGACTTATGTTCGAGTTTGTACCCGTGTTTAATCGGTTCAGAAATCCCGGTCATATTCTCTTTCTCTATATGTTCTGTGTTTCGATTATTACTGCCGTCGGACTCGATACACTGATTAAAGATAAAAAGATTTTTAATCTGTATCTGAATCGGAAATTTTTAATCGTTGTTTCTGCTGTGTTCCTGTTCTTCCTGCTGCTGGTCGTGGCGGGTGTCTTTAAAAGCGGAGATAGACTCTCGATTGATAAAATATATTCTTGGGTTACTAAACAATATATAACCTTTTTCCTCTTCCTTGCCGCTTATGTAATCTCATTTTACATGTTCCTTAAAGAAAAAATAAAATTCAATTTATTTTCTGTGATTGTTGCAGTCATCCTTGTATTAGAACTCTATTTTATATGGTTTGAACAAAATAACGGAAGTGTTAATCCTGAAAAAATGTATGCACAGAATTCGCAGGTTGCTTCAGACCTCAAACAGAAGCTTAAATCTGAACAGTTCAGAATTAATATGAGATTCGGAAGCAATATGATTTTTCAGAGAAATCAGGGTATGATTGATAGAATACCCCTTATTGAAGGATATGGCGCTTTGCTGCTTAATAAAAATATACCTCCGCAAAAATCGGAAACGGATAATAAACAGGCACTGGATTTGATGAATGTGAAATATAAAATTTTCGTCGATAGTATTTCTAAATCAATGAGACTTGTCGATAATCCGGACTATTTTCCGAGAGCTAAAATGTTCTATGAATATAAAGTAATCGATAACGATGAACAATTAGTAAGTTATATGAAAAGTCCTGAATTTGATTGGAGAAAAACTCTTGTTTTGGAAAAAAATCCCGGTGATGTTAATCTGCCGTTGCCTTCCGATTCTAATATTATGTCGGAAATCAGACTTGTTGACTATAATCTGAATGAAATGAAATTTGAGGTTAGTTCTTCGGAAAATGGATTTCTGTTAATCAGCGAAATATTCTATCCCGCATGGAAAATTTATGTGGACGATATCCAAAATGAGATTCTTAGAGCAGACTATTGCCTTAGAGCGGTCTATCTGACTAAAGGAAAACATATCGTCGTAATGAAGTATGAATCTGATTCTTTTAATCTGGGTCTGAAAATATCTGCCGTAAGTACTCTTGTTTTGTTCGTCGGTTTGCTCCTGACAGGTTTAAAACTGAAAAATAATAAACGGGAAAAATCAAAAAAATGAAAATCCTTGTAAATGCTCTTTCGGGTATCGGTGATGCTTTAATGTTTACCCCTGCCTTGAAAATACTTAAAGAGATAATACCTAACAGTATAATAGATATATTAGTTATGTATAGTGCCGTGAGGGACTTGTTCGAAAATAATCCCGCAGTTCATCAGGTGTATTTTGTTGATTTTTTTAAACAGTCGAAATTTAAATCACTGAAGGATGTAAAAAAATTGAGGAAAAATAAATATGACTTTTCTGTTAATGTTTATCCCTCTAACCGCTTCGAATATAATTTTCTGAATTTCCTGCTTGGTGCAAAAAAAAGAATAAGTTTTAAGTATGTCTATTCCGGTTTTTTCAGGATGGAATACCTCAATAATATAATTATACCGGAAGAAAAAAATATTCATAACGTAATTCAGAATATCAAAATACTGGACGTGTTTGATAAAAATCATGGAAAAGAAGCGGGTCCTATGCAGATTTTCATTCCGGATGAATTTATGAATAAGGCAAAGAAATGGATGTCTGAAAATAATTTGTCCGAAAATACTTTAGTAGGTGTACATGCAGGCTCGTCAACACTTAAAAATCATATTAATAAAAGATGGAATGTTGATAAATATGTGTTGCTGCTTGAAAAACTTATGAAGAATTATAATGCAAAAATACTCCTGTTCGGTTCTGAATTAGATGTTAACTCTTATTTGCAAAATAAACTTGGTAGCGATTCTGTTCAGGCATCAACCGATAATTTTCTGGATTCGGCGGCAAGACTTGGTTTCTGTAAACTCTTTGTTACTAACGATACTGCCTTTCTGCACAGTGCTTCGGCAATGGAAGTCCCTGTTGTGGCGATTTTTGGTTATACTAATGCAAAAGAATTGTATCCTTGGAAAACAAGAAATGTTGTCGTAAGAAAAGAACTTGACTGCAGCCCGTGTTTCTATAATTCCCCTAAACCCGCTCGATGCCTGTGGAAAGATGAAAATGAATTCAAATGCATTAAGAGTATCGAAGTCGATGAAGTGTATAAAGCGTGTACTGAACTGCTGGATAAAAAACCTAATTTATAAAATCCCAGTATATCGTAAATTTCGATATTACGTTTAAAAATCCGCCTCTGTTGTTTTCCGGGTATATGTATGTGTTGTAATTGAGAAAATCAAAAAGATTTCCGAGCGAAAATGTTACGTTGGCTTTGCCTATCCTTGCTCCGATGTAAAATTCCGCACTGAAATTGTTTTTACCGAAATTCGTTATCTCAAGCGGAGTTATTTGGTAAAATATTTCATCGAATCGGGGAGGATTTAAATCGTTTAAGTATTTGACGTTGAATCCTGCCCTTATGTCGAGCTTGTTGTTGAAAAAATAATCACGGTAGGATATGTCTGACTTTATGCTGTATCTCGGAAATATGTTGCTGTTGCTGTAATCGAATATCAGATATCCGTTGAAATGCTTCGAAGTTAAATTTATGTTTGTGTTGAATCCGTGATTCTGCTCGGATGAGATTTTGTTTAAATAATAACTTCCGCTTAATGATATAATACCTTTACTGATAAAAATACCTCCTTCGGTTTGCCTCGTCTCGAGCTTGTCTGCTGTGCTTGGATTTAATTTGTTTTCTGTTCTGCTGAGACCGCCTGTTATGCCGAATCTGAAATTATCCTTTTCGTAAATTGTGATTTTGGAGTATATGCCGGAATTTATTAAGTTTGTGTTGTCAAAATTGTTGTACCTGATCCCGCCTGCAATATATGAATTCCTGTATTGTAAATCTATGCGTGAGTATAAAGAAGTGTATGTCTTCTTGAATCCTTGCTCTATGCTGTTGTTGTAAAAATTTAAGTAACCTGTTCCCCCTGCAAGCAGATTGAAACTGAATTCTTTTGTGATTCGTTTGTAAAAATTCTGGTTCAAATCCATTGCGTATACTACTGTGTGAAAATCAAGCTTGCGGTATATGCCGTTCGGATTCTGCCTGTTCTCTTCGTCTCTGTAATTTCTCGTTGTGTTGATTGTGTAAAGCTTTAACTTTGTTAATGACCTGCTTTCTCTGAAAATTCGAAGCGTCGCTGATATGTCGGCGAAATAATTCTGTATTATTTCGTAAGCATCCGTGTTTACTGCTTTGGCTATTATCGGCGATATGAGAGTGTCTTCTGTGCTGTATATCAATCCCTCGTTTAATCCCCGCTGGATTTTGTTGTAGTAAAATTCCATCTTTAAATTGAATGCGGACGATGGATAATAGTTTAACCTCGTCTTGCCCCGCCATATC
>VGWA01000156.1 GCA_016873795.1 Ignavibacteria bacterium | reverse complement strand
GAATATTATTTTATAAGGACCATTCGTTTAGCATCTTTAAAATCCCCTGATTCTATTCTGTAGAAATAAATACCGCTCGAATAACCTGCAGCATTGAAATTAATCTGATAATAGCCTTCGTTAAGGTAACTGTTACAAAGTGTTTCAATTTCTTTTCCGAGCAGGTCATAAACAATAATTCTTGTAAGTCCTGCTTTTGAAATTGCAAATTTTATATTGGTAACGGGGTTGAAAGGATTAGGGTAGTTTTGATTTAATTCATATCGAAGAGGAATTTCCGTTCCGAGTTTATTGATTCCCACATTTATTGTATCCCAGTAAGCAATTTCATAAATAAAATTATTCATAGTAACCGAGAAAGAAGGATTAGTACCCGTATATGAACCGTTTCCTGTTCCTGTCCAGTTCTGGAAATAATATGTTTTATTATTATATTGTACCTGAGTCGGTGATATACTGATATTTGCGACTGATGAGGAATCATAAAACAAATTGCCTCCCGAAATAGTTATCAAAGAAGCAATTCCCGAGGGGGCAACAGATGTTTGCAGTTTATATTGCATTTTATAGTTTACGATATAACTACCTGTATCCGAACTAACTGTTATGGTTTGGTTTGTATCTCCTCCGTTACTCCAGTTTTGAAATACAAATCTGTAAGTACCGAATAACTGCGGGGAAACTGCTTGCAGATTTTGCTGTGTCCCTAAATTCCACTCAAAAATCTGAGGTGATGTATACTGAGTTCCGTTCACAATAAACTTAGCGTCATTTTTATTCGACCCGATGTATACATAATTTTTTCCCACGAGATAGTTAACAACGGTTTTATGTGATTTGCTTAACGCATTAGTTCCGGTCACAATAATTTTATATGTTCCTGCAGGAACAGAAGCAGTTGAGTTTACCTGCACGAGCATAGAATCCGAGAAATTACTCAGAGTATTACCATTAGGAAAACTAACGGTAATTCCGGTTGTAGACGGTTCAACTTCTGCCGTAAAAGTAACAGGAGAATTATATCCTGCTGCAATTTGCGGAATTCTGACTCTATATGAAGCATCGGAACTTTGTCCCTGAGGAACACTTCTGTATCCTGGATAAGGCAGCATTGTAAAGTCCAGAGTTTTCATTCCTGCGTTAATAATTTCCTTATTTCCGCCGACCACCTGAGCAAATCCGACATAGGAAACCTGAGCAGCATTCCATATAGTATCTCTTTTAATTCTGTATTCAAGAATTTTGGTTTGTCCCGGTGCAAGAGTTATGCGTGTACCGGAAGCTGTCGGAAGCATCTTTCTCATTACATGATGAAAGTCGGTTTCACCGTTAGTTCCCGGCGGATAAGCATAATGTATATGATTTTCTTTAACAGCCATTTGAAAATCAAATGTATGGCTTGTCATTGATGTCTCGCAATAAATTAATGCTCGTATATAGATGCTGTCACCGTATGTGCTATCCGAAACAATAATTGTCAGCGGACTAAGTATAGCGGTTCTCTGGTTATAATAATATTGAAACGTAGACTGGCTATACGGAGAATTAAGTGTAATTAGTCCGTCGAATCTCCCTTCCGGAACTGCATTTACTCCGTAAAATGTTCTTCTTGCATTATTATCCGTAACATTATACCAGTGCATCGGATCATTTCCCGGTGCAGGCCAGTTCATATGATATGCCAGGCAGGTAATTTTAGACGGGTCGGAAGAATTCAAAAAAGCATTCAGTATGGGATTATTTGTTGCACATGGAGAGCAGGTAGAGCTTGTAAACGCTTCGATAAGAATCATTCTGTCTCCTGCATATAGATTTAATACAGACAGAGTAAAAAGAGTTACTCCAAAAAGAAAAAATATTTTTTTCATAACAAAAAAATTTAATTAATAAGTTTGTGTAAATATAAATAAAAAAATTTTTTAATGAAATTTTAAAATACTTATTGACAATTATATTTATAATGTTATATTTGTAAAAAATTTTTTTGAAAAAATTTTGAATATTGCATTAACATACAACATTAAGAGAGAAGCCGGCGAAACTACAACAGCTGAACCCGGATTTTCCGGCAATCCAAACCAGTCAGCAGAAATTTTATCCGATGACAGAAAAAAATATCTGAATAAAAACATCATAGAAAATTACTCCGAACGAATAGACGATACTTACGCAGAGTGGGACAGTATGGAAACAATTACAGCGGTTAAGGATGCACTAGAATCGGGCGGGCACAGAGTTACGTTGATAGAGGCGGATGAAAACTCATACATTAAACTAAAAGAATTAAAACCCGATTTTGTGTTCAACATAGCGGAGGGATACTACGGCTCTTCGAGAGAATCACAAATTCCGGCTATATTAGAAATGCTTAACATACCATTTACGGGAAGTGATTCGATTACAACAGGGATATGCCACGATAAATCCCGCTGCAAAGAAATTTTAAAATATTACGGGATAGCTACCCCGGATTTTTTTATAACCGATAATAAATTTCAAATATCGGAACTCAATCCGAAAATAAAATTTCCAAAGTTTATAAAACCTCTGCATGAGGGGTCATCAAAAGGAATATATAATTCATCCGTTGTTTACAACACAGAAGAATTAAACAACGAAATACAAAGAATAAAAAAATTATATAACCAGCCTTCAATAGTCGAAGACTACCTACCGGGAAAAGAGTTTACAGCCGCGGTACTCGGGAACAACGGGTCTGCCAGAGTACTTCCTTTAATCGAAATAGATTTAAGTTTTGTTCCGGAAGACTTCAATAAAATCTATTCATATGAGGTAAAATGGTTTTTTGACACACGGGAAAATCAACTCGACATTTTTAAATGCCCTGCAGAAATTGACTCTGCACTCTATTCCGAAATCGAAAACTTATGTCTTAATACATACAATAAACTGAGAATAAAAGACTGGGCAAGAATAGACATAAGACTTGACGAAAACGATACACCTTATATAATTGAGATTAACCCGTTACCCGGAATATTACCAGACCCAAGGGATAACTCCTGCTACCCAAAAGCCGCACGCACGGCAGGCATGGATTATAATCAAATGATTAATGCAGTACTGAACGAAGCTGTAAAAAGAGCTATGTTAAATTATAAATGTTAAATGTTAAATGTTAAATGAATTTTTTCAAATGATAAATTATTCTTTCAAAGGAGAAAAAAGAAACTGAAAGTTAAGGCGGAAAAAAACAACAAAATGAAAATAGCGATTATATATAATGACCCTACTCAATACGCAAAGGGAAAAATATACGATAAAGAATCGATAGATATTGACAATGTGCCTGAACCGATAGACATGAGCGAATACGGAGTTTTAGACGAGATGAAAGCCGTTCAGCGTGCATTAAGAAACAACGGACATGAGCCGGAAATTATTCCGGTTGCATTTGACATATATAAATTAGTAGATACATTAAAGCAAAACCGACCGGATTTAATATTTAACTTATGCGAGTCGCTTGACGGAGACCCGGATCAGGAAATGAATATTGCCTCATTATTCGAAATTTTGAAAATACCATACACAGGTTCAAGAGCATTTACGTTAGGGCTTGCACTCAACAAAGCAAAGGTTAAAGAAATATTGCATTATCACAATATACTGACTGCCTCACATTATTTATGCAGAAGCACAAAAGATATTCAGGACGGAATTTTCGACAAAATCAAAGACAAAACCAAAGTCAGGTTTCCTTTAATCGTAAAGCCGTCGAGAGAAGATGCAAGTATAGGTATAAACAATGATTCAATTGTATACAATGAAATACAATTACATGACAGGGTTGAATATGTAACCAGAGAATACAAGCAGGCGGCGTTAGTAGAAGAATACATAGACGGAAGAGAAATCAACGTGAGCGTAGTAGGCAATGCGACAAATGACATTAACGAACTTATAGTTTTTCCTCTGTCAGAGATAGATTTCACGGGACTGCCAAAAGAATATCCAAAAATTGTAAGTTACAACAGCAAATGGATGTATAAAACAGTCGAGTTTGCAAACACAAAAGCCGTATGTCCGGCAAAAAACATACCACTCGAACTTGAAGATAAAATAAAACAAATTGCAAGGAGAGTTTTTTATGTAATGGGAGCATCGGATTATGCAAGAGTTGATTTCCGTTTAAAAGGCAACACACCTTACGTACTGGAACTTAATCCAAATCCGGATATAGCATCTGACGTAAATGAAGACACAGGATTTACAAGAAGCGGCAAAGCATACGGGTGGAGTTATGATGAACTAATACAGAGAATTGTAAACTTTGCAGCGGAAAGATGGGAAAAAACTACAAATAGCAAATAATAAATAGTAAATAGTAAATAATAAATAGTAAATAATAAATAGTAAATAATAAATAGTAAATAATAAATAGTAAATAATAAATAGTAAATAATAAATAGTAAATAAT
>VGWA01000155.1 GCA_016873795.1 Ignavibacteria bacterium | reverse complement strand
ATATTCCGAAAAATTATATGTCGGATGATTACGGCAGTCTTAGGAACGGAGATATAGTAGCAATAACAACCGATATAACAGGCCTCGATGTCGTTCATACGGGAATTATACACCGTGACGAAAACAACAGAATTTATTTGCTCCATGCTTCTTCTGCAAATCCCGGGAAAGTCTGTATCTCAGACAAAGAACTTCATAATTATCTTAAAAAGAACAAAAAACAAACAGGCGTGATGATTGCCCGTCCGTTTGAGTTATGACATTCTTCTATATTAACTTTATCCTGATATGTATAATATTCTATCTGATAGGCTCAGTGCCTAATGCCTTTCTCTTTGTCAAAAAAAAATATAATATCGATATAACTAAAGAAGGTACAGGAAACGTCGGTGCAATGAATTCATACGATGTTACTCATTCAAAAAAAACCTTCGTAATTATTCTTATACTCGATTTGCTTAAAGGACTCTTGCCTGCTCTGCTTCTTACAAAGATTCTTGAATTTCCGTTTGAACTGACCATTATTCCGCTTCTGATGATAATTGCAGGACATAATTTTTCGGTATGGCTTAAATTCAAAGGCGGCAGGGGACTCGCAACATCGGCAGGTATTTCTATGGTTATTAATTTCTGGATTTTCGTTATATGGTGTGTACTTTTTCTAATCGTTATGTCTGTCAGGAAAAACGTACATGTTGCTAATTCAGTCGCGACTATACTGACTCCTGTTATAATAATATTCCCTTTCGACTTTATTTTTAAATTCAATTATGACTATTCTGTACTCGGAATTACACCTTACTCGTTCAGTCTCTTCTTTGCATTTTGCTCGCTTATGTGCCTTCTGATATTTCTAAAACATATCAAACCTTTACTCGAACTATTAAAATCTTTCCGTACCGATTCAAAAGTATAATTAATCATTTAAATACTAAAACCTTATTATTTCAGCGCATTAACTCGAGTTTTTGTCAATTAACTTTTAAATTGATAATTTATAAATTAATAACTAAATTTAAGATAAGTGATAAAAAAATAATTTTAATATAATTAAGAAACTTAATTAATTAAAAAAAGAAAGGAAACATAAAATGAGGAAATATTTTATTTATTGTTTTTTGTTTTCATTGATTTTATTCATTGCGGTGTCTTCAGTTTCCTATGCGCAAATACCACAGTATTATAATTACAATAATGTAGGCTCCGGTAATAACACATTCCCTTTTGCTACAGCTGCAGGTAAAGCGGTCAACTGGCTCTTTCTGCCCGGTGATTTTAACCAGCCCACACCTCTCCCGCCGGGTAATTCGATTACGGCTGTCTATTTTCTTCACTCAACATTAGGCGAGCGTACATTTACAGACCTTTTAGTATTGATGGGACAGGATTCTATAATCACATTAACTTTAGGTCAGTTTTATCCGTTGGGTAATTTGGATACAGTGTTTTACAGTGCATCACATGGTTTGAGAGTTGTGACTGCGCTTACGTGGTCAAGTATAACATTAGACAAACCTTTTCCTTACGACCCGACCAAAAGTCTGATTATATTTGTCGGACATTGTGGTGGCACAGGGACAGGACTTAATGTTAGACAAAATACTCTTTCTGGAATAAGAAGAGTCTGGTCGGTCGGCGGTTGTCCTTTTGCTCCTTACAGCGGCGGTGACGGTGCGATTGTTAATTTCGGAGTTGATGTTATTCCGACTACCGGTGTTAATAATACTGTTACAGAAATTCCTGATGAATACAAACTTTTTCAGAATTATCCTAATCCGTTTAATCCCTTAACGGAAATAAATTACTCCCTACCGGAAAACGGTTTCGTCACTCTGAAAGTATATGACCTTCTCGGTAGGGAAGTGGCTGCACTCGTCAGCGAAATGAAAACAGCAGGAAATCATTCCGTAAAATTCGATGCATCGAAACTTTCCAGCGGAGTCTATTTGTACCGATTGGAAGTAAACGGATTTACAGATGCTAAAAGAATGATTCTCACCAAATAAAATAATACAAAAATTCACTCAAAACCCTGCGGTTATCCCCTTTCTGCAGGGTTTTTTTTATTTCCTCAATTGTTCCGTAAGTCTCCTTCCTGGCTTTAGTTGGGAATGTTTTTTTCTCGTTTATAAATCATGTTCTCTAACGTTCTTATTGTATATACTCTTTGAAAAAATCTCATTTTTTTCTCTGTGTCTCCTAATCTCTGTGTTTTTATTTTTAATTGTCTCTGCGTCCTTGCGTTTGTTTTATTATTTTTAATTTTTAATTCTTTTCCGTGTCTCTGTACTCTTTGTGTTTTTAATTTTTTTCTATTGTTTATTCTTGATTGCTCTGCGTCCTTGCGTCTCTGCGTTTGTTTTATTATTTTTAATTTTTGATTTAACATTCCTGTCTTTGTGTCTTTAATTAGATTCATTTTAATTCTCTGTGTTTCCGTGTCTCCGTGTTTAATTTTCTATTTATAATTTTTTATTGTCTCTGCGTCCTTGCGTCTCTGCGTTTGTTTTTCTATTTTTAATTATTAATTTAACATTTAACATTCCTGCCTTTGTGTCTTTATTTAGATTCATTTTTTTTCTCTGTGTTTCCGTGTCTCCGTGTTTAATTTTCTATTTATAATTTTTTATTGTCTCTGCGTCCCTGCGTCTCTGCGTTGAAAAAATTTTCTTATTGTAACCGCTGACTTTAGTAATACTTATCCCATTAACTCGGAGTCCTTTTCCTCCCTGACTTCTTGTTTATTCGGAAACATAAACAAAGCCCCATCGGGTCTATATCTTTGTAGAACTAATGATGTAATAAATGTTGAGCTATGTAGTAGCGACGTCTTCTCAATATTTCCCTTAACTTTAGTAAAGTCTCTTTTTTAATAATATAAGAAAAAAAATCATAACTCATAGTTATTTTTATTCTATCAAATTCTGTATTGCTTTTTAAATTTGTATTAATGAAATTTATCATTATAAATAAAATAAAAACTATATGAAAAAAATTATTTTTACTTTTGCGTTAATTATTCTGATGATTGTATCATCGAATTACCTCTGGTCACAGTTTACTGTAACCTCAGCTTTCAATCCCTTACCGGGCGACGTTGAAAGATACAGAGAATGCGATACAACAAACGTTCTTCCGGGTTCGAGCGGCACAAACGTTAATTGGAATAATTCAAGTCTTACTCTGCAAACGGATTCAGTCTTGATTAATTACATCAGCCCTTCAGCTACTCCTTATGCATCTTATTTTCCAACATCAACCGTAGCAGTGCAGGAAATGAGTAATTACAGATATTATATGGGTAATACATCCGTACTTGAATATCTCGGAAACGTTGTAGATTTTACTCCCCCAATAGTATATTCCTTGTCAAACCCGCAGTCGTTGTTTCAATATCCGATGAATTACGGCTCGAGCTTTACCGATAACTACTTTGGTACTGAAACAGTAAGTACTATGGTAATTAAACACTATGGGACGGTTAATGCTACGATTGACGGATACGGAACTCTGCAGCTGCCAATCGGAACTTTTCAGAATGTTATGAGAACTAAATATACAGAGCATAGAATTGATTCAATGTGGATAAGCGGTGTATGGAATGAAACTATGACTACGTGGGATACATCATATTACTGGATAAGAAATGGATATAAATTCGGATTAATGGTATGGAATGTGAAATGGATATATATGGTTCCCGGTAATATATGGTCATGCTCCAAAGAGGTTTTAATAGTTACAAGCCCCAGTATAGGAGTGAATCAGATATCCTCAGAAATTCCTTCAGGTTACAAACTATACCAGAACTATCCTAATCCGTTCAATCCTTCTACAAGAATCAGATACGAACTTCCTGAATCTGGTAATGTTCTTCTCAAAATCTACGATGCTCTCGGAAAGGAAATTGCGGAACTCGTAAATGAACGTCAAAGTGCCGGTACTTACGAAGTAAACTGGGAACCCGATGGACTCTCATCAGGCGCATATTATTATACAATTAAAGCAGGAGACTTCACCTCTTCAAAAACAATGCTGCTTGTAAAATAATTTTTTAAAAAACATTAAAAATATAGTTTCAGCCAACGACTTTAGTCGTTGTTTCATTTTTATGTGAAATTTATACAGCCCACGACTTTAGTCGTGGGAAATAAATTAATTAAATAATCTAACCGTTTTAACGGTTTCCAATCCCGAACGGTTAATTACAATATGATTAAATAACTCAAATTCAATAGTAGGAAATAAATCAACGCAATAATTAACAATTTTAAAATACAGCCCACGACTTTAGTCGTTGTTTCATTTTTATGTGAAATTTATACAGCCAACGACTTTAGTCGTTGTTTCATTTTTATGTGAAATTTATACAGCCCACGACTTTAGTCGTGGGAAATAAATTAATTAAATAATCTAACCGTTTTAACGGTTTCCAATCCCGAACGGTTAAT
>VGWA01000154.1 GCA_016873795.1 Ignavibacteria bacterium | reverse complement strand
CTGTCCTTTTAATAAAATTACCTGTATTGAAAAATCTATAGTTTTAGAAGTTTCATTGTATTTCCGCAGAAATCGTTTTCTTTTATTCTATACTCGATTCCATCTTTGGTTATAAATTTGATGTCCTGCATGTAATGGCTTTTGTCTATTGCATCAAACCTGAATTTGAGAATTTCTCAGGGATTAAAATCGTCTTTCGGTAATACATAGAATCCCAAGTTATTTGCTCCCGTAAGTGAAAAATATATATCAGTAATTATCTCTTTCGTGCCGCTGACTTATGTAGTTTCTTGAACAGAATGGATTTTGTTCTCACAAATCTTCACGGATTATAAAAAATTATTCTCTGTTTTATCAGTAAACCGAAAATGTTCTGTACTTGTTTGTGTATGGAATTTCTTTTACCTCTATCTCTGTAACCCTCGAGTAAGCAGGTCCTATCTTTAAATGTTTTATGAAATCTTCCGCAAGCCCTTTTTCCGCTTCTATCTCGAGTTCCACATCACCGTTATATAAATTTTTTGCATAACCTTTTATATTGAATTCATCGGCTTTTCTGTGACAGAAATATCTGTAGCCGACTCCCTGAACCATTCCTTTTACGGTAATTTTTAAGCAAACCATTTTTTAAAATATGTTTTAAAAGTTGCCGAAAGTTCGGAAATTAAAATTCCGGTTATCATAATAAATGCACCGAGCGTTTGTTCGAGTGATAAAATTTCTTTTAATATTAAATATGCGAAAATAACAGCAAATATCTGCTCCATATTGTATATCATTCCCGCTCTTACAGGTGTGGTGTATTTCTGATATTTGTTTGCAAGGAACAGCGATAATAGTGTCGTAAAAATTGAAGTGAATATTACCGTAAAAATTATCAGCTTGTTGAACTCCATATTCAAATCGTCAGTCAATACCACTTCGAGCAGAATCGTGGAAAAAAAACTGTATACAAGCATAGACAGAAACTGACCCAATATAATCGGAATGTGACCTGTATGCTGAGAGTATTTATCGAGCAGTACTATCTGAAACGAAAAGAACAGGGCGCTCGAGAGAGTCAGCAAATCACCGGTATTGAAATTCAGGTCTTTCATTCCGGTGAGGAAAAACATTCCGAAAATTACTATAACAATTCCTATATAGTTAAATAAATCTGGTTTCTTCTTAACAAAGAATATCTGCACAAAAGGAAGAAATATTAAATTCATACCCGTGATAAATGCTGAATTTGAAGCTGTCGTGAATTTCAATCCGATAGTCTGTGTGATGAATCCGAGGTACAAAAATATACCGAGAATAAGTCCGTATTTAAGTTCTTTGAATTTAATATTGCGTATTTCTTTTCTGAAAATTATACAGAATAATGAAACAGTAATGATAAACCTGAAAAACACAAATGCATTCGGAGAGAAATAGGGAAGTGAGATTTTTACGAGCGGAAAACTTAATCCCCAGTTAAATGCACAAAAAAGCAGCATTAATTCTGCCTTGTATTGATGTACCGGTTTATTTGTAGCATTCACTTTTGAAGTCAGAATAGCAAATTGATAATTCTTTGTTTGTATATAATGATTACCGAAATGATGAGCCACAAAAAGGTGTTGATAATCAAAGGTATGTCTTTTATCAGAGTGGAAGACGGACTTTCACCGAGATTTTTCTTGTGGATTAAATAAAGATATCTGAAGATTCCGTATATAACGAACGGGGTTGTATATATTAAATTTTCAGTGCGGAAATGCTCAACCGTTCGAGGTGATACTGTATATAAAGCATAACATATTATCGTCCCTGTCGACGCTATCGTGTTCATCTGGTCGGTCAGTACTATATCATACTGGTCAAGTACTTTCCTCTGCTTCGGAATATTCTCCGACTCTGTCAGTGATAATTCCGCCCTTCTCTTTGATACAGCAAGAAACAACGAGATGAAAATTGTCGTCAGTATCATCCAGCTTGAAATCGGTACGCTTATCGCCGCCGCACCGCCTGCTACCCTTAAAATAAAACCGAATGATATGAAAAATACATCCAGCAAAACGATATCTTTAACTTTGAATGTGTATGCTGTGTTGATTATTATGTATAAACCTGCAGTTATCCAGAAGTAATAATGCAATGTGATAGTCAGAAATACGCTTATTATAAATACCGGTATCAGAAAAATTATCGCCTGCTTTACTGTTACTTCTCCCGATGCGAGCGGACGAAATCTTTTCTTTTTATGTATCCTGTCAGCTTCTATGTCAACTATGTCGTTTATTATATAAACAGTGCTCGATATTCCGCAAAATGCTATAAAGGCAATTAAACTTTTTAAAAGAAAACCCGAATTGAGAAGCTGTCCTGCAAAAAGCAGTGCGGCAAAAATGAATAAATTCTTCGTCCACTGCTGCGGTCTTAATAGTTTTATGTATCTGACTATTCTCATAAATTTTCTTATTTTATAATCTCTGAAAACGCTTGTCCAATTCTTCGGTGTTTATCCTCACGATAGTCGGTCTTCCGTGTGGACAAACATACGGCATTTCGCATGAGAAAAGATTGTCTATTAACTTAATCATCTCTTCTTTCTGAAGCAAATCTCCTGTTTTTACTGCTCCCCTGCACGCAAAGGATTTTGCAAGATTGTCTTTTTTCTCTATCTGCAGTTCTTTACCGTACTCCTTGTACTGTTCGATTAAATCTTTTAAAATCGTCTGCTCTTCGCCGACTTTTATTTCCGGGGGAATTCCCGTTATTTCAACTTCATCGTTTTCCTTTAAATTAAAATTAAATCCGAGACTCTGTAACTCTTCCGTAAGCTCCTTTATCAGCATATAATCAATTTTTGATAACTCTATCTTTATTGGAATAATCAACTGCTGGGAAAATCCTGACTTCGACTGCAGCCATTTCTGTGCATTCTCGTAAAGTATTCTCTCATGTGCTGCATGCTGGTCTATTAACATTAATCCGACTTCCGTCTCGCAAATTATGTATTTCTTCTGAAACTGCCAGACATTGAACTTTTCTTCCTCCGGTTTTTTCTTATGCTCGAAAATCGTCTCCTGCAAACCCGGCAGTTCGAAAATATTCGCTTCATCCTCTGTCTCCCTGCTTAATTCTTTTTCGATTACATCCTGTTTTAACGATGTTGTTTGTTTTGAAATATAATCTCCTTTTAAATCGAACTTGAATTTTTCTCCACCTGTCTCTGTCCCTTTCCTTTCTCCTTTCTGCTCATCGAAACCAATATCGAATATCAGACGATTCTCTGAAAGCGACTTTTTAATCGAACTTTTTATTAATCCGAAAATCATTCCTTCATCTTCAAACCTTACTTCCAATTTTGATGGATGTATATTCACGTCAACTTTTGACGGGTCGGTTTCGATAGATATGATAAACGAAGGATAATCTCCTTTTTCGATTAAATCGTCATATCCGCTGTAAACGGCGAAATTTAAACTGTTGTTCCTGAAAAATCGTTTGTTTAAATAAAAAAACTGCTCCTGTTTCGTCTTCTTTGTGAATCCGGGTTTTGAAATATATCCCGTTAGTTTTATGAGACTGTTTTCGAATTGAATTGGAAGAAGTGAATCAAAAAATTCTTCAGTAAATAAATTTTTAATCCTTTCCTGTATTGCAGAAGATTCAAGTGTGAATAATTTGTCATCCTGATTTATGAATTCGAATGCAATATCGGGATGTGAAATTGCTATTCTGACGAATGTGTCATAAATATGTCTGAACTCTGTTTGGTTTGACTTCAGGAAATTTCTCCGTGCAGGAGTGTTGAAAAACAAATTTTTTACTGTTACGGACGTTCCTTTCTCACATGCAACTTTTGTTATTTCCTTTACTTCTGTTCCTTCGATTCTTATCTGAGTACCAACGCTCTCGTCTTTTGTTCTTGTTTTCATTTCCATCTGTGAAACGGCTGCAATCGATGACAATGCTTCGCCTCTGAACCCAAGGGTTGTTATGTTGTCTAAATCTTCCGCATTCCGGATTTTACTCGTTGAATGACGGTGAAAACATAACCTTGCATCTTCTTCACTCATCCCGCTGCCGTTGTCTGTCACCTGCATTAAACTCTTGCCTGCATCCTTTATAATCAGAGTTATTCTATCCGCTTCAGCATCTATCGAATTTTCTAATAATTCCTTGACTGCGGATTCCGGTCTGTTCACTACTTCGCCCGCTGCTATCTTGTTTGCAATATGCTGTGGTAATATTATTATCCTTGAATCCAAAATGTTATTTAGTAAATAATGCATTGATGAAACTGTTACTGTCGAATAACTGCAAATCATCGATTTTCTCACCTACTCCTACGAATCTTACAGGAATTTTCAATTCCTTATTTATTTTGATTACTATACCGCCCTTTGCCGTTCCGTCGAGTTTTGTTAGTATTATGCCTGTTATTTTTCCGAGTGAATTCATAAATTCCTTTGCTTGGTTTAATCCGTTTTGTCCGGTAGTTGCAT
>VGWA01000153.1 GCA_016873795.1 Ignavibacteria bacterium | reverse complement strand
TCTCGATTTTTGACCTTAGTTGTGACTCTCGATTTTTGACCTTAGTTGTGACTCTCGATTTTTGACCTTAGTTGTGACTCTCGATTTTTGACCTTAGTTAGGAATGCCTTTTGGACTCCTTTTATAACTTTAGTTTCTACACTAATTCCAATTATTATGAGCTATATATAGCGGTCATAATAGATACCATAACTTTTTAAGGTTTTGAATTATTTGTCACAAAAAAACTCAAAAAAAAACATCAAAAATACCCCCTTTTTTGATACCCATTTTCTCATTTATCGCAAAAAAACCTTCTCATTTATCGTGATACGTTACAATAATTTAAATCATTACTAAAGTCAGGTAGGAAACAGACTTCACATCCCTGTCGTTCTGAAATTTCATATATTAATAAATTACGTAACTAAAGTCAGGGCTGTAATTTTTTTGAAGAACTTTAATACAGTATATATAGAGATTTAATAAATTACCAAAAAAACAAAGGTGTCTTTCCGAAAAGAATCGTTCCTAAATTACAGGAACAAATGCAAATACGGTAAGTATTCAAATTTGGACAGCACTAATTGTAATATTAATAACAAAATATTTGATATTACTTAACCAAAATAAATAAAAATGGAGTTTATCAAATTTAGTTGGTGTATCTAAGGCAATGTTACTGACAAAAATAAACATAATAGAAATATTTAATGGATCTGGAAGGCACACAAAACCGGTAATGACTACTACATTAAGTATATTTGACGGCTGATAAAATAAATCGGGGAATAATATTAAAAATTTGGGAGGGTATTATAATGAAAATTCGAATATTTGTGTAATTTTCTTGTCTAAAATAACCGATTTTTAACTTTTATTTGAGTTTCATTTTTATTTTGAATAATGATGAAAACTTCAAAGATTATATATTTTCAAACATATCAAAAAATGTTACGTATAATAAATACCCTTTCGTAAAGCACTCGTGATCTCTATATAAATAAATGTATTATATATTAATTCTGAAATATATAAATTGAACAAATGAAAATTCTTTATTACTATTTCTTAATATTATTTGTCCTTTGTTTCTCGACCAATGTGTATCCTCAGGATACGATAAGAGGTATTTCTTTAGATAGTTTAAACATAAATCCAACATATATAGGAATCGGCGGAGGTGCAATTTATTTTTTCGGAACGGGAAATTATCACCCTTCAAAAACCGTAAAGCTGACAATACGATATGTGAAATTTTACGAGATGCAGGCACTTTCGGATAATGAACCGAAAGAAGATGGACGCGAGGTTTCTTTTCTAATCGGGTCAGGAATTTTCAGAAAGGACTACTCGGCTACTGCTTCTGTTGGACTCGGGATAATTTGGGGAACCCTGAGAACCAATGAAATTATTCCCTATATCCCGCCTCCTAAATCAACTTTCTATAAGTCTGAAGATTATACAGCTTTAGGAATTCCGCTGAATTTTATGCTTACTTATAATTTCAGTAATCATATTTCCGCATCAATAAATTTAGACGCAAATCTTAATGTGAAAAAAACCTTTGTCGGAATCGGGTTAAGTTTGCAGCTGGGTATTGTAAGATTTAAAGACCTTCCGCAAAGTAAACCGAGGGGTTTTTAAAATTTCACTAAATATTATTTGAAACTGCCCGAAAAAAAATCTGAAAAATCATAAATTTTAAAAATAAGGCTGTTATTGAGACTTTCAAAATAAATTCTTTTTTATTACAATTATATATCAATTAAAACAGGAGTAAATGTGACTTTAATTTTAAACCGAAAGGATGTTATCTCCATACTGGAGATGAAAGACTGCATTACCGCAGTTGAGTCCGCATTCCGCGAAATGGCAAACGGAACAGCGGTATTACCGCTGAGAACCGGAATTAAACCACCGGACGGCATATCATTATATATGCCTGCATATTTGAAAGAAATGGGAGCTCTCGGCTGCAAAATTGTAACTGTCTATAAAAATAATCCCTCAAAATTTAATTTGCCGACAATATTCGGAAAAGTATTGATACAAAATCCTGAAACGGGTGATGTTGTTTGTATAATGGACGGCGGATATCTTACTGCAGTCAGAACGGGTGCGGCAAGCGGAGTCGCTGCAAAATTCCTTGCACGCGACGAAAAAAATATGACAGCAGGGATTTTCGGAGCGGGAGTACAGGCAAAAACGCAATTATGGGCAGTCTGCAGCGTCAGGGATATAACAAAAGCCTTCATCTATGATATATCGGATGAAGCTGTTGAGAAATTTATCAGCGAAATGAAACAAAAATTAAACATTGAGATATCCAAAGCGAAAAGCCCCGCGGAACTGCTCGAGACAGATATTATTTGCACTGCAACAACTTGTGCTAAACCGCTTTTCGACGGCACCAAATTGAAAAATGGGACTCATATTAACGGCGTAGGAAGCCACTCTCCGGATGCCAGAGAACTTGATACCGAAACTATCAGGCGCTCGAAGTTTGTCGGTGATTCAATGGAAGCATGTTTTAATGAAGCAGGAGACATAATGATACCGGTGAAAGAAAATGCGATAACAAAGGAACATTTCTATGCCGAAATAGGTGAAATTATAACAGACAGGAAAAAAGGCAGGTTAAACAATGAAGAAATAACTTTATTCAAATCAAACGGTCTGGCAATACAAGATGTTGCTACGGGAAAATTAGTTTATGAAAAAGCCCTAAAAGCAGGAATAGGAAAACAAGTGGAAATTTAATCTAATAAAATATGTATTCAAAAATCATTAAAAAAATTGATAAGAATATACTGGAACAAACGGCTAAAAGATGCAAAGAACGGGGAATAATCATACCTACGTTCAATCAGCTGAAAAATCCCGAGCTTATACCGGAAGAAATAAAACAACAACTGCTGAACATCGGATTATGGGATATTAATCCGTTAAATTTATTCAGAATAAACTGGAAGAACGATACAAAGACAAGCTTATTCGGTTCTGTTAATTATTTTGAAATTCCCAAAAATATTACAGGAGTTAATGCAAAAATATTAGGATTAACGGGAAAATTTTTCCCGACAGGAGCACATAAAGTGGGAGCCGCATTCGGATGCCTTGTTCCGAGACTTGCCAGCGGTGAATTCAACCCTGCACATCATAAAGCCGTATTTCCCTCAACGGGCAACTACTGCCGGGGAGGAGCTTTTGATTGTGCATTGCTGGGATGTACTGCCGTGGCTGTATTACCGGAAGAAATGTCAATGGAAAGATTTGACTGGCTTCGGGAAATCGGTGCGGAAATAATTGCCACACCCGGTTGCGAATCCAACGTCAAGGAAATTTATGATAAATGCAACGAATTAAAAAAAGACGACGTTAATGTGATTTTTAATCAGTTTGATGAATTCGGAAATTCAATATTCCATTATAATGTTACCGGTCCGGCAATAGATGAGGTTATCGGAAATAATTATAAAGATAGAAATTTCTTTGGATTTGTATGTGCATCCGGCTCGGCAGGTACTCTTGCAGCCGGTGATTATTTGAAAAATAAATTCCCGAAAATAAAAATCATAGGAAGTGAAGCCCTCCAGTGCCCGACACTCCTGCTGAACGGTTTCGGCGGACATAGAATCGAAGGTATCGGAGATAAACATGTACCCTGGATTCATAACACAAAAAATACGGATTGCCTTGCGGCAATAGACGACGAAGATTGTATGAGAATTTTCAGATTATTTAACGAAAATTCAGGGGAGCAATTTCTATTCGATAACGGCGTATCATTAAAAGAAATTGAAAAACTTCCCTTACTGGGAATTTCGTCTATCGCAAATCTGCTTGCCTCGATTAAAACCGCAAAATATTTCGAGTTAAAAGAAAATGATGTAATTTTTACCGTATTTACCGATTCTGCAGATTTGTATAAATCACGTCTGAAAGAACTCGAACTTGAAAAAGGTATTTATACAAAATCTGATGCTGAAACGGATTATCTTTCCCGTTTAAAAAACCAAAAAACCGATTATTTTAAGGAACTTTCATATTACGATAAGAAAGCAATACATAATCTGAAATACTTTACATGGGTCGAACAGCAGGGAAAAACTGTTGAAGAACTGAACGAGCAATGGGATGAAAATTACTGGAAATTTTTAATGGAAGAAGAAATTAATTTGTTCGATGAATTAATTGAAAAGTTTAACGATATGATAGCAAAGTCATGAATTATTATACCATAATTTTAGCAGCCGGAAAAGGTGCACGGTTAGGAATCCCGAAACTCAGACTTCAGATTGACAACGAGAGTTTTCTCAAAAGGATTTACAACGTATTAAAAAAAATAAAAGAACTTAAAAATATATGCATAATAAATAAATCAGACTTGGAATGGGCAAGCAAAGAAGTACAGGAGTTTTCTTATGTAATAAATAAATATCCCGGGAAAGAAATGCTTTTTTCGTTGCTGACAGGAATAAAATATATAAAACGAAAATTCGAAATTATAAAAA
>VGWA01000152.1 GCA_016873795.1 Ignavibacteria bacterium | reverse complement strand
GATTCGGAGCCGGAAATAACTGAAACTCAGGGAGAAGAAAAAGAAGAAAGCGATTTACCGTTTTAAGCTGTAATTTTCACCGAAATTTAAAATAATATCTTCGATTGCAAACATATACGCAATCAATGCTGCCCTTATCCACATTCCGTTTCGCTCCTGACGCCAGTACATCGCCCGGTCGTCATTGTCTATTGCTGTGTCGATTTCTGCACGGCGGGGAAGAGGATGCATAATTATCGCATCTTTCTTCATCAATTTTAAATTTTCGTATTTAAGGTGAAATCTGGTGTAATCTATATCTTTTGATTCGTTGTTGATATCATACTCGTCCTGTATCCTTGTCATATAAACTGCATCCGCATATTTTAATGCCGTCTGTAAATCATCGGTCTCCTTATATTTCATTTTGTTTTTCTTCAGGAAATTTTTAATGTCATCTTCGATTTTCAGATATTCGGGCGATATATATATGATTTCGATGTTTTTATAATGCTTTAACAGATATGTTAATGACCTAACGGTTCGTCCGCGTTTTAAATCACCGACCATTGCTATTTTCTTATTGTCTATCCCTCCGCGCATAAGAAATGAATAATTCAGTGTATATAAATCGAGTAAAGCCTGAGTCGGATGCTGGTCTCTTCCCGAACCGCCGTTGATTATACGAACGGGTCTTTTCGTGTTGTTGAGTAACCATGCTGACTTTTCCACCATACCTTCGAGAAAATGCCGCATAACTATTAAATCTACATAGGAACTGAAAGTACGAATGGTGTCTTCAGGAGTCTCTCCTTTTAATTCCGATGAAGTTGAAGTGGAACGTATCTCGCTTACCCTCATTCCAAGAATAAAACATGCACTTTGAAATGATACAAATGTTCTTGTTGACGGTTGAACAAAATAAAGCATCGCCCTCTTATTCGAAAGTAAGGACTGAAGCCAATCGAGACCCGGCTTTTCTTTTGCTATGAATCTTATCTTCGTAGCAATAGCAAAAAGTTTCTCCAATAAGGGTCTTGAAAACTGCTGTGAATATAATGCATCAAATATTCTGCCCTTTGATTCGTAAAATTTAATTTTTTTACCCGGAGATAATTTATTAAATTCTTCCCAACTTAATTTTTTTAAAAGTACGTCGTTTTTTTGTTTCTTCATAATAAAGTTTTTATTATTGATTGAAGTTATGCAAAACATTAAATACATCCATTTATGTCATTCTGAACTTGTTTAAGGGGTACCCACTTGCCTGACTTTAAGTGTTCATATCATTTTTGTTCAAATTTTAGGCCCTGAAAACTAAATTCAGTCAAGTTCAGGGTGAAAAGTGCGTAACTTCAGTTATTGATGTATTCTTGTTCCTGATTTTCCTAATGTTAATGCTTCCGGCAGTTTTTCTATACTTGTGATTATTGCAGAATTCCCGGTATTGACTACGAAATCAATCGCAGCGGTTATTTTTGGTCCCATGCTGCCGGGAGGAAAATGTCCCTGCTCAAAATATGTCGTTGCCTCATCGAGATTTAACTCGGTTAATTTAATCTCATCCGGCTTTTTGAAATTTATGTAACACGCATCCACATTCGTCAGTATTATCAGTTTATCGGCTTTTAAATCTATCGCAAGACGTGCTGAGGCAAGGTCTTTGTCTATTACTGCTTCTATACCTTCAAGTTCGCCTTTGTCGCTGTAATATATCGGAATTCCTCCGCCGCCCACTGCAATTACAATGTGTCCGTCTTTGGTTAAATCCATTATTACTTTATCCTGTATTACTTTAATAGGATGGGGTGAAGGGACTACACGCCTGTAACCTCTGCCGGCTGCGTCTTCTTTAAATATCCACTTCTTTGTCTTGTATATCTCTACCGCATGCTGCTTGTCGTAAAAAGGACCTATCGGCTTAGTCGGATTGGAAAAACCGGAGTCCGATTTGTCTACAAGTACCTGTGTCAATACCGTTAAAATGGATTTTTTTATCTCATTCCGGTTTAAACAATTTTGAATTGCTTTCTGCAAAACATAACCGATTTCACCTTGTGATTCCGCTACACATACATCCAACGGCAAAGCAGGGACTTTGGAAGCTGCTTCCTCGTTTTGTATCAGGATATTTCCAACCTGCGGTCCGTTTCCGTGAGTTATTATTAAATCGTAATCGGATTTTAATATCGGTATTAAAAGTTCTGCGGTTTTGTGTGCGGAGTATTCCCTGTCTTCGATTGTGCCTTCTACATTGTCTTCAAGTAATGCATTACCGCCGAGTGCTATCACTAATAATTTTTTATCATCCATAAATTCAAATAACAAAAATATTCAATTAATCCCTCTTTTTCAATCCATTCCCCCCTACAAAATCTGCAAATTATCACTCACAACTATCCTATCTTATGTTATTCATCTTTCTTTTATTTTCTGTTAATTATTTACTTTTTTAGTTATGTATTATTTGCGTTTTAGCGTCTTTTCGTTGAAAGTATTATTTCTTTAAACTCACAAAATTCTGACTTTAATATTTTTTAATTTAAAACAAAATTACATCATCTCAATTATGACATATACCGGCTTTCTTATATTATTTACGGTCATCCCAGTTTTTTTTCTGCTGATAATTTTAAGAAAATCACTTTCGTTTGTCTATGTCAGAACCCTGCTGCTTGTTTCTGTTATCGCTTTTCTGGCCACTACTTTATGGGATAACTACGCCGTTTACAACGGAGTGTGGTTTTTTCAGTGTGAAAAAACTTTGGGTGTTAAAATTCTGCATCTGCCCGTCGAGGAATATTTCTTCTTTTTTCTGCAGACATATCTTACGGGACTTGTGCAATTGTTTTTTATTATAAATTTTTCCAAAACGTCGAATAATATTAAATTGTTTACACTGCTTCCTATAACTCTTGTATTAATGCAGCTGCCGAAACTGCCTTTTGGAAAAATGAATTACCTTTTACACCTTCTTGTATGGGGATTGTTTTTTATACTCATTCAACTCGTATTCGGATGGAAAAAAATCAAAAAAAATATTAAAGCCGTTCTGATTCCATCGATGATAATGACTTTGTATTTTTCTCTTGCGGACTCGATATCTATCGGATACGGAATCTGGGAATTTGATATTAATCAGACTCTCGGATTCAGGATCCTGAACATACCGCTTGAAGAAATACTGTTCTTTTTTATGACTAATTTATTAATCACAGAAGCAATGATATTGTTTCTTCCGTCAAAATTCTTAGAAGAAAAAAACAAAGGGAACTTATATCGAAAATGTATTGTAAAAATTAATAGAAATATTTAATTTATATTAATATTAAATATTATGTAAAATGGAAAAAGTAAAATATAATAATATATCACTGTATTTCTTCTTAACTTTCCTCCTTTTGTTGATATCCCTGTCTTTTTTTTACAGCTGCGGAGCAAATATTTTTTCCGTTGATGACGACATAAAACTCGGAGAAGATATAGACAGGGAAATTAAATCCAGACCAAAAGAATTTCCTATGCTGGAAGGGAATCAGGATGTAAAAGATTATGTCAACCGAATCGGAAAAACAATACTCAATAATTCAACGATTATCGAATATAAAAATATTTTTCCCTACAACTTCCAGATTATAAACGATACAATTGTAAACGCATTCTGTACTCCCGGAGGTTATATTTATATTTACACAGGTCTGATGAAATTTGTCGACAACGAAGCAACACTCGCCGGCGTAATGGCACATGAAATAGCACACGCCGAAATGAGACATGTTACACAAAGAATCACAGCAGCTTACGGAGTAAATATTTTATTGAGTATAGTACTCGGAGGTAACCCCAGTGCTTTTGCCGATATTGTAGCCAATCTGTTCGTAGGACTGGGATTTCTTGCTAACAGCAGAGCCGACGAGGAAGAATCGGACAACCTGTCAATCAGATACCTGATGACTACAAAGTACTATCCGGGTGCAATTCTCTTCTTTTTCGACAAAATACACGAAGAACAAAAAAAGAAAGGTGAAGTTCCCGGTGCTTTAGACAGATTATTGTCTACACATCCCCTGCCGAACGATAGAGTTGAAAACGTAAAAAAACAACTAAAAGATTTAAAAATAAAACAAGAACCGACGAAGGGAGTTTTTACAGAAGAGTATCAGATTATAAAACAAAAATTAAGATAGAAAATGAAAACAAAAACAATTTTATATAATTTAATTATTATTCTGCTTTTTTCAGGATTTATATATTCGCAGGATGATGTGTCAGTAATTAATGACGATGAATATAAATTTACAATTGCTTTTCCAGCAGGATGGAAAAAATTAGAAACTAAAGTGATACCGGAAAAAGGAGTAATAAACTATTCCTTGCAGAAAAACAACAACGACAACGGATTGATGATACTGGCGTTTAAATTGACAGAAGTAAAAGATATAGATGATTTCATCTACGTACTTGAGAAAGATGCTTCTCTGAACCTGCCTCAAAGGTCTTCCGAATTTAAAGATATAGAATATGATGATTATGACGGAAAAAGTGCCTTATACAAAGATACAAACG
>VGWA01000151.1 GCA_016873795.1 Ignavibacteria bacterium | reverse complement strand
CTATTTCAGGACAAAAAACACATTGACAAACGAAAATTATGCTTATATGCTGAGATTTATTACACCTATTAAGAAACACGGTTTTTCGACAGAACAGGAAATAGAAGCAATAATTAAATCTTTCAGACCAAAACCTATAACCGGATAATTCATCGTAAAAAAGGATTATACTTTTTTTCGTCTGTAATCGTAGTTGATTCCATATGACCGGGATACAAAATAAAATCCCCGCTGAACTGTTCAAATAATTTTACTGTAACAGAATTCATTAACGCTTTGAAGCTCGCTTTGGGAAGGTCTGTCCTTCCTACTGAATTTTTGAATATCAGGTCTCCGCAAAAAATAATTTTATTTTTGTAATCTGCAAGACATATACTGCCGGGTGAATGTCCAGGAGTATGAATAACTTTAAGTTGCTCATCACCTACGGTAAAAATATCGCCTTCGTTTATATAAGAGTCATAATCAGGTAAATCGGCTACGTCGATTCCGAAATACTGACCCTGTTCAAATGCGTTTTCGACAAGAAATAAATCTTCTTTGTGTATGTATAACGGTACATCGAAATGTTCTCTGCAAAACCTGTTGCCGAGTATGTGGTCTATATGTCCGTGTGTATTTATAATATATTTGACATTTAGTCCGTTTTTCTTGCAAAATTCACTCAGGATATTTTCTTCTTCTGCCAAATATACTCCAGGATCAATTAAAATAACTTCTTTGCTTGCCTCATCGATATAAATATAACTGTTAAGCTGAAACGGATTGAATACAAATTTTTTTATTTTCATTTATATGTAAATTGATTTTACTTTTTATTATAAATATTTTATGAACTTTCGAATATGAACGATAATGATAAAATTAAGATAATTGCCACTAATCGTAAAGCTAATTTTCAGTACTCTATTTTTCAAAGATTCGAAGCAGGAATTTCACTTACCGGAACAGAAGTAAAATCACTCAGGAGTTCGAAAGTTAATTTTCAGGACAGTTATGTTAAATATATTAAAGACGGTCTATGGCTGATTAATCTGCATATAAGCGAATACAAACACGGAACAGCTCTCAACCATGAACCGCTCAGAAAAAGAAGACTTCTTCTGCATAAAAGAGAGATTAAAAGAATTAAATCTCAACTCGAAGAAAAAGGATTGACGATGATACCGATGAAAATATACCTGAAAGGCTCATTGATAAAAATTGAACTCGGGCTCGCTAAAGGAAAAAAATTGTTTGATAAAAGAGAAACTATTATAAAAAGAGAAACAGAAAGAAAATTAAAGAAATTATGATATGAAATCAATATTGAACGAACAAATTGATGTATTATCCGCAGGAACTGTCGAAATAATTCCTCAGGAAGAATTGGTTTCAAAAATTGAAAGGTCAATAATAGAAAAAAAACCTCTTAATATTAAACTCGGATGTGACCCTTCACGTCCTGATTTACATATCGGTCACTCAGTTGTACTGAACAAATTAAGAGAATTTCAGGAATTCGGACATACTGCTATTCTGATTATCGGTGATTACACCGGTATGATTGGCGACCCTTCAGGAAAGAAAAAAACCAGACCTCAACTTACATACAAAGAAACAAGAAAAAATGGCATTAGTTATTTCGAACAGGCATCAAAGATACTGGACAGAAACAAAACAAAAATAATGTATAACGGGGACTGGCTGGGAAAACTAAACCTTGAAGATATTATCAGAATTATGAGCAAATTTACCGTGCAGAGAATACTTGAAAGAGACGACTTTACAAACAGATTGAAAGAACAAACGGAAATTTCTCTGCATGAAATACTGTACCCGATTATGCAGGGATGGGACTCTGTTGTTATCAACGCGGATGTTGAGCTCGGCGGAACTGACCAGAAATTCAATAACCTTATCGGCAGGGAAATGCAGAAAAGATTCGGTTTAGAACCGCAAGTGGTAGTTCTTATGCCTTTGCTCGAAGGTGTTGACGGACAGGAAAAAATGAGTAAATCACTGAATAATGCAATTTGTTTTAACGATACTCCTCAGGATATTTTCGGGAAGACTATGAGTATTCCCGATTCCCTCATTTATAAATATTTTAAACTTACTACAAAAATACCTACAGATGAACTTCTTAATATAAAAATTGACCTTGAAAAAGGGGCAGTAAATCCAAGGGATTTAAAAAGAAAATTGGCATTTGAACTTGTAAACATCTATTACGACGAGAATACTGCAAGACAGGCAATGTCGGAATTTGAAAAAATATTCGTAAGAAAAGAAATACCAGATGAAATTGAAGAATTTAAATTAACCGAAAAAAACATAAAATTAGTCGAGTTAATGGTTACTGCCAATCTTTCAGATTCGAAAAGCAACGCAAGAAGACTAATTGAACAGGGTGCAGTGGATATAGACGGCGAAAGAATCACAGATGTTAATTATACAGTAAATAAAAATACGGATTTCATTATTAAAGTCGGAAAGAGAAAATTTATTAAAATATTAATTTAAAATTATTTAAAAAGGAGAAGATATATTGGAAAAACCAACAAAAATCTTTTTCACAAAAGGTGTAGGAAGACATAAGGATTACCTTCAGTCTTTCGAGTTGGCACTCAGACATGCAGGAATTGAAAAATGCAATCTGGTTCAGGTATCCAGTATTTATCCGCCGGGCTGCAAAAGAATAACGAAGGAGCAGGGGATTGCACTCCTTGAACCGGGACAGATTACTTTTACCGTAATGGCAAGGAATTGTACAAACGAACCGAACAGATTAATTGCAACTTCTATTGGTGTAGCTCTTCCATCCGATGACAGTCATTACGGCTACATATCCGAACACCATCCGTTCGGAGAAACGGAAAAAGTAACCGGAGAATATGCCGAAGACCTTGCAGCAACTATGCTTGCCACCACACTCGGAATCGAATTTGACACAGAAACTGCATGGAACGAAAGGGAACAGGTGTATAAACAAAGCGGAAAGATATTTAAAACCTTTAATATAACACAATCCGCGGAAGGCGATAAGCACGGATTATGGACTACAGTTATTGCCTGTGCTGTATTTCTTCCATAATACTTCTTTTTATAAGTTGTCGTATTGAATCAACTCCCAGAGGAAATCAGGCGGAAAATATGATAACTCGCAAATTACGTTCTGCTTCGTGCATATCACGGAAAAATGATACTTAATGCTGTTGTGCCATGGAATCTTCCACCTCGAATTTACCGCAGATACATTGTAAACAGAATCTCTCCACTTGAATTTTATTATCTCCATTTCAAGATTATGGAAATGGGTAATTACTTCTATTTGCTCAAATACCTGATTCGACATAATTATAATTACCATAATAATATATGGTATTTTTTAAAAAATCAAGTGGAATTTTAATAGTTAAATATTACCTTTCAACCAATCAACTAATTAAATAAAATAAATCTATTTCAATAAGACTATTCTTTTGTCTATATTCGTAACGCCGTCCGTCAAACGAATGAAATATATACCGCTTGGCAAATAACCCGCCGAAAAAAGAATTGAATATGAACCCTCTGCAAATTGTTTTTTTAATATGACCGCAACTTTCCTGCCTAAAATATCATATACACAAAGCTCGATTAAACGGGAAGTATTGTTCCTGCCAATTGTGAATTTTAACATCACCGAACTGTTGAACGGATTTGGATAAGGTTCGTCAAATCTGAAATTTTCCGGTAATTCAGGATTCTGCGTAACCGCGTAAGTAGGCATGTAAATCGGTAGATAATCTACAAATCCGAGTGACGGATTATCCGGTTTATGAAAAATATGATGCTCTATCGTATCGAGATTGGTTGTACCCCAGTAATTATTCTCCGCCATTATCGAATCAGGTGTGTTGTTATACAAGTCAATTGTCGTATCGTTGTGATAATTCCCGTATAAAAAATTATATCCGTTATCGGTTGTATCCGGATTGTTTAAATTTCCGAGATTGGGTTTTGCAGTGCCTTGAATTGTTACTCCCCAGAGATTCCATCTGATTATATTTCTCGATACAATGGCTGTAAGAGTTGAATTTGCGTTGAAGTTTAATCCGCTGCCTCCTGTTAAAGGATTTCCCTCGATATTGTTGCTGTCGATTATGTTCCCGCAGATGTAAGCATTGATGTTACCGCTTAATAAGGCAATCCCGTATCTGTTATATTTTATTATATTGTCTTTTATGATTAAATTCGGAACGGAACCTATTGCAAGAAATGCAATCCCTCCGGCTTTATTGAAATATCCGAATATCCTGTTATTCAGTATCACGACCGGCTCTGACGTTGCCGCACCGAGATTAATCTGGGGCGTATTGTAATTTTCAATATCGTTTTCGTATATGTAATTACCGATAATTTTCGGTGATGAGGCGATATTTGCCCCTGAAATAATCGCTGCCCTGCGGTTTCTGTATATCTGACAGTTCGATATCGTCGAATTGGACCTGAATAAGTTTATTGCTCCGCACTGCTGTCCAAAATAAAAATGGAACTTGAATAAAACATAAAAAACAATCGATTTTGGACAGATTTTTCGTTAAATAGAGGATATTTTAAAACAAACCCCCCTTATTATTTTTGGAG
>VGWA01000150.1 GCA_016873795.1 Ignavibacteria bacterium | reverse complement strand
CGAACTTTACTATTACCATTGACATCGACTCATTTCTTGTCGAACTTATTGTACCGAGCAAATCTCCACTCTTTCCCGATAATATTTTCCTCCCGTCTCCAATCAATTTTGGTTTCCATTTATCAGGACGTCCCTCTTCCTCAAAATTTTTACGGACACTCTTTACCGCCTCTATCTCCAATATCTTCAATGCTTTTCTCTTTATTTCCGTTTCTATTTTCTTGATGTCATTTCCTAACTGGCTCATCTGTATTCTCTCCTCGGTGAAGAGCTTATTATTATCTTTCCTTGTTTTGGTTCATCTTCAATGGATATCTTTATTTCTCCACTCGCAATCTTCTCTAATAATTTTATACTGCCTTCATATTTTTTTGATATATGGTCAGGAATATCCTTATACTGCAATCGGCTGTGTAAATTATACAACGCTATATCTATTGATATTTGCGTGATTATTTTTGGTGTGTCATCCAGTGGTAATTCCGAAAATATATTTGATAAATATCCATCGATTATCGAATCCGCCGTATTTATTGCCTCTTCTAAATTATCATCTTCTTTGTCGGTTAATGAATTTAAATCATCTTCTGACACCCTCTTTAAGAAATCTTCTTTTGTACTATACATTTTTATTATATTAATTCTTTTATTAATTCATCTATTGTTTTTTTACCCGCTCCTTCACCCACATTATTTTCCTTACCTGAATCAACAGCCGGTTCTCTCTTTTCCAGTTCGAAACCGAATTCCTCTATTAACGCTTCTATATTTGGTTCATACCCGCTGTCTTTAAGGTTCAACAATATTTCACTCAATGTCTTCTTATCCGCTAACCCCTTTGTCTCGGGAAATCTAAAGACCGGATATTCCGTTACGTTCGAATAATTATAATCTATCAATTCTCTTATCAATCTATTCATAGAATCCTCTATCAACATTATATCGCTTGAAAGTATATCTTCCCGAATTATATTATGAACACTGGCTGCCGCATATGAACCCGTATCCCCGATAGATGTTGTTAATGTTTGTCCTAATACCCTTATTGATACCGAATTATTCCAATACTCTATATATTCTTTAAATGAATCGGAAGATTGTTTCCTCCCTTGATCTATCGGAAATTCCAACTTCGTACCATTGGCTAATATTGCATATGCATCGCTTCCAAAATTCTTTACTCCTTCTTCCAATGCCCGCAAATCTTCTTCATTTGTTAGCAAAGGGTCATACGTTCCTATCCTCGGAGGTGTCGCATACATCTCCAAATATGTACTCCAATCGCTTATCCCATACCTTTTAAAATAATATGCTAAGATTAAACTGTCTATGCAACCATTCTGAAATCCATTCTGTGAATTACCGTCATAACTGTGTACCTCGAACAATCGCCTCTTATCGATGATTAATGTATCCAATTTCCTTATATTTACTCTATCTTCAAGCGAATTCAAACTAACCGCTCGTATTTTTTCTTGTGTAGTATTTTCTATATCCAATATTATATACTCATCGTTTAAATCATCATATACAATTAAATGATTTGGTATAATATCTATTTTTTCTAATATTATTTTATTACCTCTTACTCCATACTTCTTCTCAAATATAGAGACTCCTTGGATTTGTGCTTCTACTATATCTGTGAAAAAATTCGTTAAATCAATATTATTTATAAACTCAATTACATATTCTGCCATATCTTCATTCTCCGCACTTATTAAATTTGAATATCCTTCATTTGACGATAAAGCACTTTTTAAATGTGATATTGCTGCGAGCTTTCTTGTCTGGCATACTCCTCCTATATGCAAATCCTCTCGCCTGATATATTCAAAAAATAACGACTTGTAAAAATTTAATCCCTTACGCGTCAACTCAATATATCTCTTTATCGTCGTTAAATTTAAATTCGGGAACTCATTCGTAAACAATCCATATATATTTCTCGGGTTGTTCCTTGGAATCGGTGCAACATTCTTATATCCTTTTCGCCTTCCTGACTTTAGTTCAGTATTTTTTTCGTTTTCTGAAAAAATGTATCTTATAATTTCTCCTATTTTTCTCATTTTTTATTATTTTAATTTTATTGTTTTTGTTCTCATTTTTGTACAATTTTTTTTTTCTCAATTATACACAAAAAATCGGAATTCTTCTTCTCATATATCCAAACCCTAAAAAAAACTCAAAAAAACGACCCCCTCTAATTTCAACAGAAATGCCCTTTAAAGCCACGATCTCATTTTTATCGATACTTTACTTGTCTCGAAAAAAATTCCGCATTTTGATAATTTATTCCGAAAAATACCCCTATAATTCCGAAAAATTCCGAAAAATTTGAAAAGAAAAAGGGCATAATTCCGATTTTTCCGAAAAATTCCGCACTTTTGCAAAAAATCGGAATTCTATATTTATTGTTTCGAACGTCTTTTAGCTTATATGTACTCGATTTTGACGTTACCTCGCAAAAAAGGCTCTTTTTATTGTCCATTTTTTTTGTACAAAAATCTTTGTTTTTAACTTAATTTTTTAAAATGTATACTTATTCTTATTCCATATACTTCAACGCCATACTTATTTTCTACATATAATAATTCTTTTATTATATATCCGTAATTCTCTTCTATCAAATTGTTAAAATAATGAAATACATCCTCTGATAGCTCTAAACCATCTTTACCGCTTGATGTTTTTATACCGACAAATAAACTTAAATCTCCTGTATATGATACCCCCTGATGAGATTCGTTGTATTCCTCAGGGTAATAACTATCTACTCTTATTAAGCAGCACGGAAATTGTGGGTTCCATTCCGATTGTATATCAAACTCATTTCTGTATATATCCACTTTTACAAAATCTTCAAATTCACTTTTAATTAATTCGATTATATGTTTTATACAGTCTTTTAGCATATACAAATATAACAATATATGCCTGCACTTTAATTTTACAAAAATCTATATATTATATTTAGACTTCTTTAAGTTTGTATTCCTTATTAATCTTGTTATTTTTGTATCAAATGAATAATCTTCAACCAATATTTAGACTCGGTCCTGACGCCGGTGATATTACCGATGCTGACCTTATAGAAATTGCTTCTAATTACGATATCGCCTATCATCAGGCTCCAATTTTCATAGGACATGCCGAAAACAGGAGTAAAGAACCTTCTTACGGCCGGGTTAAAGCTCTCAAATATAATAACGGCATTCTCTACGCCGAATTTTCCGATATTCTTCCGGAACTCTCGGAACTTATCAAAAAGGGTATATATAAAAAACCATCTGTTGAAATTGGAGTCTATGATAAAGAAGGAAAAGAAACTAAATATCTTTCTGCAGTCAGCGTTACTAATGTGCCTAAAATAAAAGGTTTACCCGACCTTAAATTCCAGGAGTTTAAATCGATTAAATCTTTTAGCTCCGATAATACTGAATTATATTTTTCTAATAATAATAAAAACAATAAAAATATGGACGAATTAATAAAAAAATTTGCTTCCTCTATCGGTTGCAACGAATCGGATACAAACGAAATTCTTAAATACGCTGAATCCAAAATATCAAATCTCGAAAAGGCAGCAAAAGAACTTAAATCAAAATTAACAAAAGTAAAACTCGACTCTGCCGTAGCCTCTAAAAAAATTACACCGGCTCAAATCGAGTCCCTTACCGCTTTTGCTGAATCCGAACCGGAAAAATTCGCTCAGTATATAGAATCTTTACCCGTCCTTGATATTTTTGATGACTCAAAAAACAAATCCAAAAAATTACCTGGGGGCGGAAAAGAAATCACTTATGCCGATATCCTGAAGAATCCGGAACTGAGAAAAGAATTCTCCGAAGACGATTTGAGTTCGCTTCGTTTAAAACATTTTTAAAAAAATCTTTTTTCTAAAATTAAATATTATATAAAATGGCTTTTGAAAAAGAAATTGTTGCCGATACCGTCGTTCAACGACTCATCGAGTCTAAAGGAATTTTTAAATTTTGCAACAGGAGTTTTGATTCCCTCGCTCGTCCGGGTGCCTCTTCTATCAGAGTCCCTAAATTAGCCGTTCCCGTTGTAAGGACTACCGGAACCCCTCTTAATGACGCTGATAGGAAGAAAGCTAAAGATGATACCAATATGGTAGATATATCGCTTGGACAATTTATTGTACCACTCGCAAACGAACTTCTTGCTCAATTTGAATCTAATGCTTTTCTTATTCAGGAATACCTGAATTCCGCATCGCTTGTGCTTCAGGCTAAAATAGATCAGGTTGTCCTTGCAGAAGCTGCAGATAATGCCGATGATATCGACGATTTTGAATCCGCTACTCTCGACTGGGTTGATATTATTAATATTATGTCAGTCTTGAGTGATAATGAAGTACCGGAAGAAGGACGTATTATTGCTATCCCGCCCGCTCTCGCCCCTGAATTCTTCGATATTGATGTTGTTAAAGGTGCTGTGCAATACAATCCGTCATATCTTGAAACCGGCTCTTTCATTAATTTTATGGGTATGAAATTTTTTATCTCTGCAAAAGTACCCAAAGTCTCTGAAAAAGATTGCATCGTTGGTTTTCACGGTCCCTCTCTCGCCGTTGTAATTAACAGACTTGGAGAAATTAAAGAAGCATGGGATACAATAAATGCTCAGGACGTCGTTGATATGGTCGCTCAT
>VGWA01000149.1 GCA_016873795.1 Ignavibacteria bacterium | reverse complement strand
TAATTGGATATTTCACCGAGCGCCGTCTCTATCGCAAGCTTGTACCTGTCTTCTACTTCGATTGCATTTATAACAGTACTTAAATCCTTAATGTTTTTTTCTTTTAATAAATATTGTATCCCTTCCGCGTAATCTTCAAATGAATCAAGAAGATTCTTTAAATGAGATATCTTGTTTTTTAAATTGTGCAGTTCGGCGTTCTTGCCGCCTAAATCTGTTTCAAGTGCTTTTAATTCTTTCAGAAGATTTTGTTTGTCGCTGTTCTTACGGTCGAGTTCATCTGATAATATGCTTTTTTCGGCGTTTTTGTCTGATATGTCTTTTTCGATTTTTTCCTTCTTCGTCTCTAACTCTTTGATTTGAAGCAGTGAACTTTCAGTGTTCTTGGATATTCTGTTCAGCCTTTCTAAATTGTTGTCGAATTTTACTTTGTATTTCTGATATTCCGACTTTAAACTGTTTACTCCCTTTGTCGTTTGTTTGAGTTTTGTTCCGAGTTTTATTATCTCATTCTTCTTCTCGTTTATTACCGAAACTGTTTCGGATAATGACTGCTTTTTTTCTGTCAGTGACTTTTCGGATATTTCAAGTGTCTCTTTTATTACTTTTAAATTTGCCCCTATTGATTCTTCTTTGACTTTCCCTTTTTCGATGTTCTCTTTTAAATTCAGGATATCTGTGTTTAACCTTTGTATGTTCTCTTCCTTTGATTTGATTTTCTGTTCTGTTACTAAATTTGATTTTTCGATTTCGTTTATCCTGTCTCTCTTTTTGTTTACGTCTTCGTTTATTGACTCGATTTTACTCTCGTAATCATGATAATCCTTTCTTAATATGTCGCTCTTTGTGTCGTAATCTGTTATTTCTTTCTCTAACCTTTCTTTTAATAATATGTTGTCCGATTCCGAATTTCTTATGTATGTAATCTCGTTATTTAATGTCGTGTAATCGTATAATGCTACCTTTATCTCAAGTAATTTCAACTCTTCGTAAACAATTTTTGCTTCCTCGTTCTTCTTTGCCTGTCTCTCGAGTGCAGTTACATTTCGCTGCTTTTCTCTTATGATGTCGTTTACTCTTATTAAAGATTCCTTTACGGCTTCCAGTCTCTTGTAGGTCAAATCCCTGTTTACCTTATATGATACTATTCCGGCTGCTTCTTCAAACATCTTTCTTCTCTCTGTTTTGAGAGGGGATAATATGGTTTCTATCATCTTCAGTTCTATTACTGAATATGCATCCGGTCCGATACCTGTATCGAGAAATAAATTCCTTATGTCTTTTAACCTTACCTTTGTTCCGTTTAAATAGTATTCGGTCTCGCCGCTTCTGAAAAATCTGCGGGCAATCTGAACTTCTGAATATTCGGTCGGAAGTATGTTTTTATTATTCTGTATTGTTATAGATACTTCCGCTACACTCAAAGGTTTCCTGTTCTTGCTGCCGTTAAATACTATGTCTTCACGCTTTTCGCTCCGTAAAATCTTATCTCCCTGCTCGCCTAATACCCACCTTATCGCATCTACAATGTTGGATTTTCCCGAACCGTTCGGTCCTACAATAGCCGATACTCCGCTGTCGAAGTCTATCTTCGTCTTTTCGGGAAATGACTTGAATCCGAATATTTCGATTTTTGATAAATACAATTTGCCTCTATTTTAATCCGTTTAATATGCTTATTATGTCAAAAGTTGATTTGAAAAATGATAGATAAAAATATAAACCTCCGTATATGAATATTATTAATACAATTCCGTATATGTACGACCTTAATGTAGGTATTAAATATAAAAACTTGATTCCGGATACTAACCTTATTAAATATAATGCGTATAATACTGCAAATATGGTAAATGAAAATATTACATAATCCGAAGTTTCCGTGGATATCTTGTATATAATCGTTCCTATTGGCAGGAAAATCAATAGCGGAAGCGACGACCAGACAGTCAATGTGTAAATATATTTTAAATGTGCTTTCTCCCTCGAGAAAAATGATACTATGAAAAATATGTATGTCAGTATCCAGGTTAAAATGAAATTTAATAATGCTAAAAATATTACTGACCTTTCCGGATAATTGAAGATGTTGGAAAATAATGTTTTATATTTGTCCGTTGTGAAAGTCGCTCCTAAAATCATATCGAAAAATAAATTATCACGGTATAAATAGAAAACTGATGAAAAAAACAAGGATATGCCGAACGATATCGCGGCGCTGAGTAATAAACTCTGCGTTATGGATATTAACATTTGCTCTCTTACGAATATCAGAAAGTTATTGGGAGTTATCAGTGACTTCCACATGTTGTATTTGAACTTTTTCATATTGTGTGCAAAACCGATAAAAATTATCATTATCCCTATACCGCTCATCAGAAAAACATATGATATGCTGCTCAGCGGTGTGCCTTCGGAAATTTTTGATATTTCCTGATTGTTTATTATCCGTTTCACGAATCCTGCGGATTGTTTCTGGTTTCTGTTGTAATCATATAATCCGTTTGTTACAAGCTTTAAATTCTCATCCATCGGGTAATTCAAAGACCTCTGTGAATTCCAATCCGCGTATGCTGTTATAAAATTACCCCAGAAGTTTTTTGATATGTTCTTGTAACAATCGACTAAAAATTTTGTCTGGGCTTCGACCGAATATTGATTGCTGTAACCTCCTCTGTCGAAATTTTTTATCCTTAATCCGTATGAACTGATGAAAATAAAAAATTTATTTGCAGTCGATAATTGAATTCTCTTGTACTCGTCGATGAGTTTTTTTATTTCTTCCTCTTTCTGATATTGTGTCAAATCCAGCCCTTTGAAATCCGTCAGCTCTGTGCAAATATCGTTTAAATAATTGAATGTTGTGTAATATATCGGTCTTCCGTCCAGTTCCAATGCGGCTTGTTTCATGTTCTTTACGTAATTACGTGAATTCTCCGTCGTGACGTCAAAATTATTGCCGATACCCCAGGATATAATACTCGGATTGTTCCTGTAAAACTTTATCGTGTTCCTGAAATGGTCTGCAGCTTTTCCTGTGTATTCTTCATTATCCAGTAAACGTTCGGGTACATTGTTGAACGGGAAATCGAACATTATGAATAATCCTATCCTGTTGCATATGTTTGTAATGTAAGGATGAACTGTGCGGCCCGGAACTCTTATGCAATTGAATCCTAAACTTTTTATCTCTCTGAGATCTGCTTCTGCAACCGAATAGTTGAGCAGATTTCCCTGTCCGGGTAAATCTTCATAGTAGTTAATCCCGTTTAATGCGTATTCCTGTCCGTTTACCGATAGTTTACCCGATTTCGATTTTATTTTTGTTAAACCGTATTCGTCGTTTTTTTCGTCTAAAACCTCATCGGCAGTACTGATTATCGTCTTGATTATGTATAAATTCGGATACTCGGCCGTCCAGTAGGAAGGATTTTTTAGTAAAATTTCGTTTTCAAATCCCTTTGACTGAAAATCTTCTATGTTGAATTTTATTGAATTTGATGATGCTGCTTCCCGTTCGGATGACTTCTCTATTATCTTTGTCGTAATGAAAAAATCGTTTGCTTTTTCCTTTAACTTCGTCAGTTTGTAAGAATTTATACTTATGCTGTTTATTATCCTTGCTGTGTTTGATGTTTCTTCTTTGATGTAAATATGATTGTCTAATGTGTATAAATTTGGTACTGCATAAATATAAATGTCTCTGTAAATTCCTCCGTAATTTATGCCGTAATCTATTTGATTGCCCAACGGTATTGTGTTTTTGTTGTCGAATCTGTTCGATACACTTATCGTTATTTCGTTTTCGTATCTCAGTATGTTCTCGTCTATAGGTATTATTATCGGTATGAAACCGCCCGTGTGCTTTAGTATGAATGTTCCGTTGATGCTTATGTCCGATTCGTAATTAATTCCTTCGGCGACAAGTATAAAACAGTAATTGCTGTAAATCGAATCATGTAATTCGAATTTTTTTCTGAAAATTACATCTCCGGTAAAATCGTAACACATCGGTACCTCATAATCATAAAAAAATTCATTGTTGTCAAACGCTGCCTTCCAGGTGCCGTTCAGACTTATCTTTAACCTCTTCTCCGACTCAAGAAAAAAACCCCTGTTGATTACCGTGTCAAATGTATTGTTCTGATATATGCTGTATTGTGCGGATAAGTTCGAAGTGAATAATAAAATGAAAAATATATATATTACCGTGAATTTTTGCAATATCTTGTCTATAATATATGCGTAAATGTTAAATTCTTATGAACAAATATATATAAAATGCTGTGTAATTTAAATTTATAAATATTTCGTAATATTGAGGATTATTTTATATCTTTAATATCTGAATCGCGTTTGCGGAATCGGTTTCCTTGAACGGAAAATTCGATATTAATATTATTTTGTCGCCCCTTCTTAATATTCCTTTTCTGAATATTTCTTTCCTGAATTTTTTAATGTTTTCTTCTATGTGCGGACTCTTGTTTATGTATAAAGGCTCGACACCCCAGTATATCTTTGTTCTCATTAATAATTCTTTGTTGTGTGTAATCGCTATTATCTGTGAATTTGGTCTGTGAGCAGATAACATGAGAGGGGACTTTCCTGTCTTTGTTATCGTTACTATCGCTTTTGCATTTATTCTTTCGGATATCTCCGAAACCGAATTGCATATGGATTCCAGTACACTGTCTTCTGT
>VGWA01000148.1 GCA_016873795.1 Ignavibacteria bacterium | reverse complement strand
TTTTCTTTAACTCACTGTACAAACCGTCTTCAAAAAGACTGATAATAAAGAAGATAATGAATATTGCAGGTAAAAATGAAAACATCAATACCTTTTTAAAACAATTATTTTTGGCAATATTTAATTTTTCTTCATCCAAAGGATTATGTAAATATAATAATTACTTTAAATACAATCTATTTATAATTTTTTCCCAGCACAGCAGAAATTCAAATAAACGGATAACGTTTATATAATATATAAAACAAAACCTTTTAAATATTTAGTTTCAGGCATTGATGGTAAGATAGTATGGTCAGGAGAGTTTCCCAGATATTCTAGTATTCTGATTTGTTTTTTTACTTTTTTCGAGCTTTTTACTATAATATCTTTGAATAATTTTTCATCTATATAGTGTGAGCAGCTGAAAGTAAATATAATACTGTTATTTTGTATGTTTTTAAAACATGTAGAATTCAGTTCGAGATAACCCTGCACTGCATTATTTACAGACTTTCTTGATTTTGTAAAAGAAGGCGGGTCAATAACAATTAAATCGAAATAATTTTCCTGCATTTTATTTTTAATATAAGAAAATACATCATATTTAATGTATTCTATTCCGGAAAGGTTGTTTAATTTGATATTTTTCCTTGCTGTATTTATACATTGTTCGGAAGAATCAATACCAGTACACACTTCGGCACCGGCATATTTTGCATTTAAGGAAAATCCCCCGTCATTGCAAAACAAATCGAGGACACGTGAATTTTGGTTAACATATTTCCTTAGTATTTTTCTATTTTCCGATTGGTCGAGATAAAAACCGGTCTTTTGCCCTTTCAGCAAATCTATTGTAAATTTAATTCCGTCAATTTCTGTTGAGCATTCGTTTGTAATATTTTCGGATTTTTTGTAAAGAACACCTTCCCTTAATTCTATTCCTTCCAGTTGTCTGTACTCATTATTATTTCTTTCGATTATTATATCAGCTGAAAATTCATTTTTCAATATATCGGTAATTTCGGGAAGGAATTTTTCCGTTCCGAGAGCATATATCTGAATGGAATAATAATTTTCGTATTTGTCTATAATCAGACCCGGAAGATAATCACTTTCCCCGTTCGATAATCTGTAAGTTTTCCTGTCACCGAAAATTCTTTTTCTTAAATTATCCGAAGAAATCAATCTGTTTAGTATAAATGTTCTGTCTATAGTTTCATTTTTATCCGTTAAATGTCTGTAGGAAATCAGTGAATTTTTATTATAAAATCCTTTTCCGAGAAAATTTCCTGCGTTTGAAAAGAGATTTGCAACGCAGCCGTTTTCTTTATATCCTTCCGTTCTTTGAATTTCATTGCTGAAAATCCATTGGTGCCCTGTCTTCAGGCGTCTTTCTTCATTCTTTTTAAGAATTATATTCAATTTAATTTCTCTTCGATTAATTTAATAATTTCTACCGGTTCAATTTTTTCCATACATTCAAAATGTTTTTTAGGGCAATTTTGCCTGCCAATGTGTGAGCATGGTCTGCATTTTAACTCTTTGATTTCGAGAATACTCGAAGTTTCAAGCTGCGGATAAAATCCGAATTCTTCAACACTCGAACCGAATATTGCGATAATTTTCCTGCCCAGTGCTTCGGCAAGATGCATAACACCGTTGTCGTTAGTTATTACTAATTTTGAAGAAGTGACTAATTCAATTAATGCTTTAAAATCCGTTTTTCCGCAAAGATTTTCGACTTCAGGATTTTCTTGCTTTAAAAAATTGCATATTTTATTGTCGGTAACTGATTTATCACCCGTCAGAACTATTTTGTGTTTATTTAATTTTTTTATGATTAGATTAAATTTTTTCGCAGGGTATCTTTTAGTATAATGTTTTGAAGATGGTGCAATTAGAATATGATTTTCTTTTAATTCTGCTCTTTCATTCTCAACCAATTTTGTTGTTGTAAATTTATATTCGGATTTTATATCTGTTTTTCCCAATATTTTAAAATATTTAAGATATACAGGTGTAATATTTCTAAAGAGATTGATTTTAAAATTTACCAGTAAAAATTTTTTTAAATTTTCCTTTTTATATCTTAATGTTTTAGCTTCTGTGCAGGTAGTTGAGAGAATACTTTTGAAATTTTTATGCAGGTCAAATATGATATCATACTTTTCACGGGAAATCATTTTACGTGTTTTTGATATCGAATTTTGGAAAATCAAAATTTTATCAATCAGTCTATTTTCTTTCAGCAGACTTTCATATTCGCTATTAGTAAGAAAATGCAATTCTGTATCCCGGAATTCTTTTTTCAGAAAATCTATCAGACTGAAAGTAAGAACAATATCTCCGAAAGATGATAATCTGACGATTAATATTTTGGATTGATTGAGGTTCAATAATAATTATGAAATTATTTGTTCTATCTCTATAATTTGGTGATTAAAATCTTCGATATCTATATTCTTCATCAGGTTTTCAATAAATTCGGGACCGTATTTATTCAGATAATACGAAATATTGATAATTCTTTCCTGCAGTTTTTTTTGCGGATATATGTTTTCGTTTATTAATTTTACTTTATTAACAGTTTCAGCATTTTTCTTTTCCTGTACTTTCTCAAATTTATGTTTCAGAATTTCTAAATTCTCGAGATATTTCTGACTTTTATTTTTAAAGCTGCCGATTAAATTAACGTCGATCCTAGATAATTCTTTTTCGCATTGATAGCACAGGGAATTATAATTATCATTAAATTTCGAAAAAATTTCTTCAACTTTATTTTCCCCGATAACTTTCAAGACCGAATTAATAATTTTTTGTTCATCGAATAAATCATCATAATTAATATTATATTTATTGATAAAATTGCAGACACGATTTTCCAGAATCGTTGCTGAGACCCGAGGGTATAAGACTGGTTGTTTAATCTCATAAAAGTCGTACACTTGTTTTAATTGTGCAAAATATGCAATTTCCGAAGGTCCTGCAATATAAACTGCTGTCGGGAGTAAATAATCCTGACAAATAGGTCTTAGCACAACGTTCGGACTGAAATTCTCCGGTGACTTATACAACAAATCATACATTTCTTCTTTCCCGATTTTTTTTCTTGTGTTTTTGAGGGAGAATGCATCTTTAGTTCCCGGCTCTATTAAAAATCTTTCGTCGTCGCAGATATAAAAAAGGTTGATTGGTTTTGGTTTTATCTGAGGTTCGTACAATTTTTCTTCAATTTTTGCTGTTGCTCTTATAATTATTTCGCAGGTTTCGGGATATGTATTAAGTTCTTTTTCGAATACCGGTCTCAATAATTTCTTTATTTCATTATCATTCGGGTCGATAAAAATTATACCGTTATTTTCGAATATGTAATTAAAAAATCTTGCAAAAGCGGTACCAAGTGAAATTCCAATTCTGTATGACTTTTCGATTATTTCAAATAGTTCTTCTGTATATTCGGTTTGAAGAATATTGTTTCTTAAATTCTTTTTAAAATCTTCAAAATGCTCATCAATCAATATTCTACCGGTTGGAGTAAGATATCTTTCTTTAGTCTCACCTTTTGTAAAGTATTCAATTTTTTTAAGTTCGTTTTTTGCATCAAATACACTGATATTATTTATCTCGATATAATCATGGTCTTCAGTTTCCATCCAGAATACAGGAACGAATTCAAAATCCGGAAATCGTGTCTTTAATCTTTCACATAATTTAATTGTGCTTATCGGTTTGAGTATAGTATAATAATTTCCTGTAAGCAATCCAACCTGCTGTCCCGTAACTACTGCAAAAGTATTATTGTTTTTTAATTTTTCGATGTTATAAAAAGTAGTTTCGGAGGAATTAAAAAATTTATTTTGAGTTTTTAAAATATCTGCCAAATCATTTCTTCTGAAAATTTTATTACCGGCATATGTTCTCGATTTAATATCAATAATTTTTTTAAAATCATATTCGCTTCGATAATCAAAACTGAAAAATGACTTTACTTTACTGAAATCACACAGATAATCCAGAAATATTTCGTTAATATCCGGCAGTAAATTAAAAGATATTTTCATAGTAATAAATTTGAATTATTGTTATTTTATGTTAAGTTAATAAGAATATATCAAACAATAAATTAAAAATTTTATAAATATGAAAGCGATTTTAACCTATACTGCGGTTCTTTTATTCGCAATAGTAAATATAAATCTGTTTGCCAATTACAGCACACCCGGACAGTACAAGAATTGGACACTCGATAGTCTTGTTACCTATTCATCGGGAGTTGTGACTTATTCTTCTGGAAATTATTATATAAACGATACTTTGACCGTTTCCGAATCAGATACTTTGAAGATTTTTCACGATGCAGTTATAAAGATGTCGGGAATGGTGTTAATAAACATTAACGGCGTCCTCCAGATTAATCCTCCGAATAGTGTAGTAATGACCGCAGCTGATACTAATTCAAAGTATGTAGGAATAAGAATGGATTCATTAAGCGACGGTTCATATCTTAAGAAACTAACATTCGAATATGCAAATGCAATCAAAATGCTTGATTGTAATATATTGATAGACAGCTGCATCATAAGATACAATACACTTTCCAGTACATTTTCAAGCGGAGCAATAAACTTATTCAGGTCCAATTCGACGATATCGAACTGTCAGATATACAGAAACCGCAGGGCAGCGATTATTTCAGGGGCAAATATCGCCTCATCACC
>VGWA01000147.1 GCA_016873795.1 Ignavibacteria bacterium | reverse complement strand
ACTAAAGGTAAGATTAAGAGTTGTTGTATTGTTGAGTTCCTTCGTTTTGTTTGGAATACTCAGCTCTTTTATTCCCTCTTTTTTTATCTCGCCTTCTCCCGTTTGCGCAACCACAAAACCTTTTTGGATGGAGTTTCGCATACAGTTTGTTGCCTCATTAATATTTTTCGGCATACTTTCAATAATCGCCACTAAAGGATTCTGCGGCTCTGCGTGTCCGATTGGTGCGCTTCAAGAGTTAATATATTTGCTTCCAATATTCAAAAATATTAAAAGAAAAAAAATTCCTTTTGTTTTGAGCAACATTATAAGAATAGGTATTGCTTGTATCTTTCTAACGGTTGTTTTTATAACTGGTTTTTCGATATATGAATACATAAATATGTTCGATTTGATACATTGGGAATTTAATTTGCCTCTAATAAGTCTTTTTTCTCTTCTTGTTTTAATATTCGTGTTTATTGTGCTAAGTCTGTTTTTTTACAGACCGTATTGTTATTTTATTTGTCCCTTGGGATTAGCTTCCTGGGTTTTCGAACAGTTTGCCCCTTTAAAGGTTCGCGTTAAGAAAGAGTCCTGCGAGGCCTGTATGATGTGTGTTGTTTCTTCTCCCTGCCCAGCTGTGAAGAATATAATCAATAATAATGTAATACGGGCTGATTGCTATCTCTGCGGTATTTGTTTGAAAAAGTGCAATAAAAACGCTCTATATTTGGGTGTTTAGATATATTGGCTAATGGCTCATAGCTAAGGTCATGGCTAGTGGCTAACCCTCTTAGACTACAAAAGTCTTATTTGTTGCTGCATCGGTTTAAACGTTGTTGTATAATGTTAAAATCAATATCTCCTTGTGGGTTTTTTAAGACTTTTGTAGTTTTAATACAACCGTTTTAGACTACAAAAGTCTTATTTTTTACTAAATTAGTTTAAGCATTGTTGTATAATATTAGAAATCAAGATCTCCTTGTGTGTTTTTTAAGACTTTTGTAGTTTTAATATAACCGTTTTAGACGACAAAAGTCTTAATTATTGTTGCATTGGTTTAAGCATTTTTATATAATATTAAAATCAATATCTCCTTGCGTGTTTTTTAAGACTTTTGTAGTTTTAACATAACCCTTTAGACTACAAAAGTCTTTTTTGTTACTGCATCAGTTTAAGCGTTGTTATATAATATTAGAGATCAATATCTTCCGGTGTGTTTTTTAAGACTTTTGTGGTTTTAACATAACCCTCTTAGACTACAAAAGTCTTTTTTGTTGCTGCTTCGGTTTAAGCATTGTTAGATAATATTAGAGATCAATATCTTCTGGTGTGTTTTTTAAGACTTTTGTAGTTTTAACATAACCTTTTTAGACTACAAAAGTCTTAACTAAGGTCCTAACTAAAGTCAAGAAGTCAGGCAGGAGAGATCCTGAATCAAGTTCAGGATGACAGAAAGGGCAGGACTAAAGGCAGGTTAATATTTATAATCAATTGTTTTGAAGTGCGGTTAATTAGTATAGTTTTTGAACTAAGCATTTCTATTGTTTGTTATTATTATATAATTATATATTCTCAATGTCTTCTAGAAAATTTCTATTTGTTAAATATTTTTTTCATCCCTTTTACGTATTTTTATTATTTTTTCTGTTTTTCTTTTTTCCCACATTTTCTTTTACACAGGAGATTACAATTAACGGCAAAATAATTGATTCTGAGTTTGAAGCTCCCCTTGAGGGCGTTAATATAATTTTATCTCTTGAATCCGAACTAAAGTCGTGTATATACAACAACTATAATATATCGTCTGATACGACAAAACTATATGTTTTTTCTGTTTTTTCCGATACAAGTGGATATTTTATTTTTAATTCTATTCCACTACACAAGAAAATGTTTAATTGTTATATAACTGCTTCTCGTGTTGGTTATAAAAATTTTAACAAGGTTATAGTTATAGATTCCAGTACTTTTTTAACAAAAACAAAAATTATATTAACTGTTGATGTAATTCTTGAACCATCTATTATTTCTACCGGAGAAATAACTGTGGTCAGCACCAAATACAATACATTTCTAAAAGACACTCCTTTTTCAATGGAAATATTAGAAAAAGAAGAAATATTAAAACAGCCTGCAACAAACCTTCCTACATTATTGGATACAAAAGCAGGTATTTCGTTTGTAAAGGACGGGGTTTGGGGAGCAGAAATAAGTATTAGAGGATTAACCAGAAACAATGTAGTTTTCTTAATTGATGGAAACAGGGTTGAAACATCTAATGATATTGCTGCAAGGTTATCCTTAGTTGACTTATATGATATTGAAAAGGTCGAGGTAATAAAGGGTGGCTCGTCGGTTATTTACGGTACCGGTGCTCTCGGCGGAATTATAAATGTAGTTTCAAAAAGCGGCAATTTTAGTAATAAGACATCACTGGGCGGTTCTTTACTTTGCTCTTACAGTTCGGTTAACAATGAAAAACTGATAAATCTTTCTTTTTTGGTTAGCTCTAGGTTATACTATTTAAAATTAGCCGGTACTCTAAGAGAAGCTGGAAATCTGAATACGCCGATGGGTACTGTTGGCAATTCACAATATAAAGATGATAATTTATCTTTAAGTGCCGGTTTAACACCTCTTAAAAACCAAAAAATAAAATTTTCTTTCCAACGTTTTTCTGCCAGTGACGTGGGTATAAATGGTGGTTTTGGAATATTTCCTCTTAATGCACTCGTTAAATATCCTTACGAAAAAAGAGAATTAACAAGTTTTGAATATATATCTGAAAATATATATTCAGGTTCCGCTTTTAATATAAATAAGTTATCATTCAAGTTTTTCTATCAAACAGTTTTAAGAGATGTTGAAGTTCTTCAAAACCAATCACAGATTGTTCTTGATCCCCCTAAACAAATAATCAACACAACTAAACTAACCCCTAATTCAAAAAATTATACGGTTGGATTACAGCTGCAGTCAGATATAATTTTTCTCAAACGAAACTATTTAATATTTGGTATTGACTTTTGGAATAGAACGTTAGACAGCAGAAGAGAAAGAGAACAATTCATAATTTCTTTTGATTCTTCCGGTAATAATATCTTGAGCTCAACTTATAAGTTAACAGGAGAAAGACCTATACCGGAATCTAATTTTGAGAGCTTTGGTCTTTTTTTACAGAATGAATTATCTCTTCCTTATTTCAGTTATGGAAATAATACATCTAAAATTATACTTGGTTTAAGAACAGAACTTAACAAAATATCAAACAGTAAAGTTTTCAATCCAGTATATGTAATTATAAATAATGGTATCATAAATTATAATCCGGAGGGTCAAAAAGTTTTATGGAATGAAAGAAACATAATAAATTCTTCTTTTTCTGCAAATTTAGGTGTTCTCCTTTCTGCTTTTAACGATATAGATTTAACGTTTAATACTTCATATAGTTTTCGTTCTCCTTCTCTTGAAGAAAGATATCAGTATATTGATCTTGGTAGTCTTGTCAGGCTCGGAAATCCCGATTTAAATATTGAGAAGGGAATTTTTTTTGATTTCGGTATAAGAACATGGAAACAAAATCTTAACCTTAACTTAAACCTTTTTACAGGATTTTTCTCAGATCTTGTAATAGAGATTCCCGGTATTTATGAAAACAGAACTGCCTTAATCAAAAATAACTCTGGTAAATCAAGAATTTACGGATTCGATATGTATTTTAGTTACAGCCCTTCTTCTTTTATTGATCTTCTTTTCTACACTACTATTTCATATACAAGGGGAAAAGATACAGAAAATAATCTTGACCTTCCTCAAATCCCCCCGCTTAATAGCAGAGTGGGTTTAAAAACAGTAATACCAGTTTTTGAGAACCTTTTCAGCATTGATTTTTCTACAGTTTTATATGCCCGCCAGGATAAAATTTATAAAGGAGAAACTGAAACTCCGGGATATGTAATATTCAATACCTACATAAATACAAAACCAGTTTTTATTTATCGAAAAAGTAAATATATTATTTTTTACTTAGGAGTCGAAAATATATTTAATAAGTCATATAAGAATCACCTTTCATCAAACAGAGGTAATATGTATATTGAACCGGGAAGAAATTTCTTCATAAAATCAACAATAAATTTCTAGATATTAATATCTTAAAGACTGGTCTAAAGTTAAGCCTAAAATCAATCCAAAAGGCAGGCTTGAAGGTAAGCATCTAATATACTACAAACCTGCCTGCCTTTAGGACTTTTGTTAGCCCTGCCCTTTCTGTCATCCTGAACTTGATTCAGGATCTCTCCTGCCTGTTTTCCTGACTGACTTTAGGACTTTAGTTAGGACTTTAGTTAGCCCTGCCCTTTCTGTCATCCTAAACTTGAATCAGAATCTCTCCTGCCTGTTTTTCTGACTGCATTCCTGACTGCATTCCTGACTGCATTCCTGACTGCATTCCTGACTTTAATTAGGACTTTCAGTTTTAATAGAAATTTGAAGCAAAAATATTTATAATAGTTATTAACTTATCTAATATTATTATATTATATAAAAATTAAGTAGTAATAATAGGACTGTTAGTATTGTTAATAATTTATCTTACCTGCCTGATATTATGTCTATTCTCGATAGTTTCATTTCTTATTATTCCTGCCTTTAGTTTTAATTTAACATTTATCATTTAACATTTATCCTTGTCATTATATAATATATAAATGTTAAAAAGTATAAACTTAAAGTCA
>VGWA01000146.1 GCA_016873795.1 Ignavibacteria bacterium | reverse complement strand
ATATCCGCTTCGTCAATCGAAAATTCATTGAAATACAATGAAATAATAAAGCTTAACGAAAATTTAAATTCGAAAATTTCACAGTTAAAATCTCTTTTCGAGTTAAGCAAGGAATTTCACAGTAATTTTCAGGAAAAAGAAAAAATCATAAAGTTATTAAAATTTACTTTATTCGGAAATTTCGGAATAAAGGATTTACTTATTATTTCCAGACACAGAGCGGATAAATATTCATTACTGAATTCCACAATAACATTTCCCGAAAAATTTTTAAATAAATCATTTCTGCAAAATATTACAAAAACTCAGTTAATAAAATACATAACAAAGAAAAACAGTTTTATTTCATTTTTAGCAGAAAACAACTTCGAATGTATAATACCGATTGTCAAGGATTCAGAGGCTGAAACCATAGTATGTATAGGCAAAAAGTTAAATAAAACGAGTTATACGGAAAATGACATTGAGTTTTTAACTTCAATAATAAATTTATCCATTTTATCGATTGACAACACGCTTCTATTCAGAGAGTTTTTGGAAAAGCAAAAAATAGAAGACGATTTACTGATAGCACGTGATATTCAGATGAGATTACTGCCTAAAAAAATACCGCACATAAAAAATTACGATTCATACGCACATACAATTCCTGCAAAGCAAGTAGGCGGAGATTATTACGATATCGTAAAATTAGGCGAATCCAAATTTGCATTTGTAATAGCAGACGTATCAGGGAAAGGAACACCCGCATCGTTATTAATGGCTAATCTTCAATCGGCAGTTCATTCCTTTTTAAAGATATATGGTGAAAGAAAATATAACATTACGGAAATAGTAAAATTTATAAACGAATTAATATATGACAATACAGATTCCGACAAGTTTATAAGTTTTTTTATAGGTATTCTTGACGCCGACAAGAATGAAATATTATATGTTAATGCAGGGCATAATCCCCCGTTGATTTATAAAAACGGACAATTCAAAAAATTGGATATAGGGGGTCTTTTATTAGGTGTAGATAATCGAGGAGTGGAATATGAGCAGGGAAAAATTAAAATCGATAAAAACGATGTCGTTATATTTTTTACAGACGGAGTAACAGAGACATTAAATATAGAGAACCGTGAATTCGCGGAAAGCAGGGTAAAAAAGATAATCAGTGAAAATCACTCATCATCTGCATTTAAAATAATCGGAGAATTAGAACGTGCTCTCAGATTATTTTCAGACAAGAGAGAACAATATGATGACATAACAACGATAGTGTTAAGGCGGGTAAACTAATTTTCAGTCCAAAAGTTATCTTTTATCTTTAACTCGATATAATACAAATCCCCTTTTTTAGCAAGTATACCTTTTACATAAACGTAATAGTGTTTATTAACCTCGAGATTCAAATCATCATAGATAAAATTATCTTCTTCATTTATCAAAACATACATAAAATCTTTTACAGAATAATTTATTTTCAAAGTATAAGGGAATTTATCATTGCATATTTCTGAGATATTGGCAAACACCGTTACGTTTTTTCCCTCATAATTTTTCAATCTGTCAAACTCACCGTCATTCGACAGGTTAAAGAAGTTTTCATTTTCCGTGTATTTTTTTTCAAAGTTCATAATTTGTTCCGCCCTCACATTCCACCATTTAATTCTGAACACATAGTCAGGATAGCATTTTGAATCAGGATTCCAGATTCCCAACTTATTTTCGATAGCATACTGCTGAGCCTGTATAAATTCTTTATGAAATCTTTTACTGTTTCCGTATTTATTAAAATACGGGCTGTAGCCTGCCCTGACACACTCGATATTATAGTTGTATTCTTTACCGTCTTTTGCAATAAAAAAGGCATATACAAGCAATCTTCCGTAAATATCAATTGTTCTGTTATCATCATCCTTTTCCAGTCTTATGGAATCTATGTCTTTTAAAAAATCTTCGGTCCATTTCCATGTTTCATATCCAAAAGGAGATTCAATTTTTACCGGAAACGTACCCTTTTTATTTTTTTCCTCTTCATATATTTGATTCCAGTCAATCGAAATATCATTTGTTTTTTTCAGGGCATCTTTTCCCTTATATGTTTCTTCAGTATCAATATGAAGCAGTCTGGTTGATTTATCAAGATTTTCAAATCTGAAGGTATCTCCGTCAACGATTTTAGTTATTTTGAAGACACCTTTAATGCGGGAAGTATCCGTTACTTGCGTAAAAGCAGGAAGTCCAATAGCATTAACGGATACAAATAATATTAAGAAGTAAAAAATTTTTCGGGATAATACGGACATTAATGAAGTAAGAATTGATTTAGTACTTAGTTCCTTCACTGACAAACGGTATTAATGCAAGGTGTCTTGCACGTTTAACTGCAGTTGTTAATTTTCTCTGCATTTTTGCGGATGCCCCTGTAATTCTTGCAGGCAATAATTTCCCCTGGTCATTAAGAAATCTTGATAATAGTCTGACATCTCTAAAGTCAATATATTTATCAACGCCTCTTTCTTTAAACGGGTCTCTCTTTTTTTGTGAGGTTGTTTTTTTAGGTGTTTGCTGGGTAAGTTTAAAAGTATCAACAGCAGCTTTCGATTTTTTCATAAATATTAACTTTCTTTTTTATTATTATTTAGATATGCAATTTATTCATTATTTTTTCTTCTTTCAATTCATAAAATTGAATCATTGTTCCCGTTTTATCAAATACACAGTATTGACTGTATTCAACAAGTTGTTTTGGAGAAATTTATTTGAAAACCCGAATTTTGTGCAATATTCAATAAATTCATTTACACTATAGAAGGAATAAACAGATTTAAATAAATAATCATAGGCAGATTTGCTGCCTGAAAAGAAATTACCCAAACGTGGAATTAATTTTCCGAAATAAAATTTATAGAATAAATTTTTATCCAGACTGACCGAATAAAACATATCGAGGACAATGAAATATCCATTATACTTCAGTATTCTGTGAATTTCTTTCATATATTCGTCCAAATTGGCAAAATTCCTTATTCCAAATGCAGCGGTAACAATATCCACAGATTCATTATTAAAGGGCAGTTTATGGTCATTAGTAAGAAACAGTTTGAGATTATCATCCTTAATTTTTTTCTTTTGCAGCTTCAACATTTTTTCCGAGATATCGCATGCATATAATATTTCCGGTTTTAATCTTACCAATTTTTTTGTCATTTCCCCAGTTCCCGAAGCAATATCAAGGATATTTTTGCATTTAATATTATTATTTTTAATATGTTTATATATTTTCCACCTCCAATAATTATCCATATAAAAAGTCATAAGATGATTAATGAAATCATATTTATGAGCAATTTCATCGAACATTTTTTGGATTTTTTTTTGACCTTTATCCACCAAAATTACACAAACCTCGTAGATTTAATAGGGTCAAATTTTGAAGCCAGATATGAGGGAATCAAAGTAGCTGCAATGACCAGACAAAAAGTTATTGCAGAAATTAAAATTATATAACCTGTTTGAAGTTCAATAGGCACTGATTTCATATAATACAATTCAGGAAGGGTAAACAATTTGAATTTCAATTCGAGTAATGCTAAACCGATGCCTATAATATTTCCCAATATTATTCCGATAAATCCTATTATCATTCCGTCGAAAATAAATATTTTCATAATATCTTTATTAGAAGTACCCAGAGATTTCAAAATACCGATTGACTGAGTTTTTTCGAGTACCAGCATCAGCAGAGCACCGATAATATTAAAAGAAGCGACTATAATTATAAGTCCGAGTATAATTGGGGTGGGTGCACTTTGCAGCTCGACCCACGTGAACAGACCTCTGAACGTTTTAAAAAGGGAGCGGGGAAAGTTCGGATAAACAAGGATTTCCTTAATTTTGTCTGATATTTCGTCGGATTTTTCAATATCTTCAATAGATAATTCGAGCATTGTAATATTATTACCCATATCAAACATATTTTGTGATGTTCGAAGGTCGGTATAGACAATTACATCGTCAAAATCCCTCAATCCGGTTTCATAAATACCGCTGACAATAAACTGTTTAATTTTAGGTTGATTGAGGGGCGACGGGATTCCTTTTATGCCAAACACAATAATTTTATTACCGACATCAATTTTCATTTTTTTAGCCAGTTTATCTCCTATAATAATCCGTGAAAAAATAGTATCGACAGGTTTCAGATTAAATTCTCCGTTTACGATTTTATTTCTCGCAGTAGAAATATCTGTTTCGGGAATAATTCCTTTCAGCATAATCCCTTCTACATTTTCTTTATATCTTATAACTGCTTCTCTCTGGACAACGGGCGAAATACCTTTAATTTCAGAGATATGTGTTTTCACATCATTGATCACTTCCTGATAGTCCGTAATTCCTTCGTTTTTGAATGAATAAATCTGTATATGAGAAATTAATCCTGCGACTTTTTCTTTAATTTCGGTTTTCATTCCGGATAATATTGAAGTAGTAATAATGAGAGCTGCAACCCCCAAAGCCAGACCAATAACAGAAACAAACGTTATAAACGAAATAAATTTCGAACCTTTTTTAGAAAAGAGAAATCTTTTCGCAATAAAAAACTTAAAGTTCAAATTTAATTATTTTTATTTAATAAAAATGCTTTTATAAAATCCTGAATTTCGCCGTTCATAACACTAACAGTGTCTGATGTTTCGTAATCGGTTCTATGGTCTTTTACCATATTATAGGGATGGAAGACGTAACTTCTAA
>VGWA01000145.1 GCA_016873795.1 Ignavibacteria bacterium | reverse complement strand
ATATAAATACCCCCTGTATCCTGAGCCGCAATGTAATATGATATTTGCGTACCGTGAGGTTGTCCCGGGATTATAAATTGATATTCCGTTCCGTTTATTTGCGAAGCATTTATCCATTGGTACGGATTGTTTCCTATCTTATAATATAAGCGCGGAGCATTAATCCCTGATGCCAAAGGAATTCCGTATATTATTTCGGTATATATATTTCTTTGTGTTGTATCAGAAGTAGAAGTGACAGGATAATGAAAAATATAATAATACAGCTCTTCACTTAAACACATAAGTGTGGCTAAATTCGATTTTGCATTCTTAAGGAAAAATTCTATATTAAACAACCCGACTGTATCCCAGATAGTATGATAAAACGGGTGAAAATCATTAGCCGGTTCTATAGATGATATAGCATAAAATCCTCTTTGCCAAAACGCCACATGGTCGCTGCCCCCTGCACCGTATGCCTTAACCGGAGTTAAATTAATATTATATCTCTGAAACGAACTTATAAGCATATCGGCAAGAATATCACAAAATTGATGTGTCATTATTCTTATTAGTCCGTCATTGTTGCCGTCCCATGCAATCATATCCATATTTAATACGCCAATTAATGTATCTGTTCCGGCAAGGCAGCTATCCGCATAACCTACTGCACCGAGCAAGCCGATTTCTTCTTCATCAAAAACAACAAATTCGACGGTATATTTCAGATTATAATTTACAAGTAAGCGTGCTGCTTCGAGCACGGCAGCAACACCTGATGCATTATCATCTGCACCCGGAGCGACCGGTCCGGGAGGCATGTCATCATAATGTGCTCCGATAACAAATTTGAGGTTCGGATAAACAGAACCTGTTTTTCTTGCTATTACATTTACATTTGTTGCATTATTAATCTGATACCTTGTCGGAAGACCAAAACTCTGGAACTTTTCATATATATATTGAGATGCCAGAACATTTCCTTGTGAGCTCCAATGTCTCGATACAATAGTCACAGGCTGCCCGCCCACCATTGCAATTGTATCTCCGCTCAGTTCCCGAACATACTTCGTCATCAGCGGAATAGATATCAAATTAATTACCGAATCAACTTTGGGACTGTAAATTACCTGTGAATCGGCAAATATCGGAATTAACAATCCGATAAGCAGAATAAGAATAACTTTTTTCATTTTTTATATTTTAAATATTTAAATATGCTTCTTCGCTATTTTACGTGTTTTATATACATTTAGTTACAACAAAATATATAAATTTAAAATGAATTTTTATTGTTAATTTTATATTGTAATTTTGAAAAAACAAAGAAATATGGAATACGGATTGACAAAAAAAGTAAATTATACATTCGAAAAAGCAATAGAAAGAATCACCGAAGAACTTAAAAAAGAAGGCTTCGGTATTCTTACAACCATAGATGTAAAAGATACTTTAAAAAAGAAAATAGACGTAGAATTTCATAAGTATATTATTCTCGGAGCCTGTAATCCGAATTTTGCATATCATTCTTTACAGATTGAAGAGCTCCTCGGACTTCTTCTGCCTTGTAATGTAATAGTTTTCGAAAAAGAAGATTCTGTTTATGTCAGTATAATGAATCCCGAAATAATGGCAGAAGTAACAAAAAATCCTGCAATGACGGAAGTTGCAAGACAAGTAAAAGATATTCTAACACGCGTTTTAAATAATATTTAAACTCTGTTCTTATGAAAAAGATTATTGTACTTACAGGTGCAGGAGTAAGCGCGGAAAGCGGGCTGTCTACATTCAGGGATGCGGGCGGATTATGGGAAGGGCACGACATTTATGACGTTGCTTCTCCGGCAGGCTGGCATAAGAATAAAGAACTGGTACTTGAATTTTATAATAAAAGAAGAAGGCAATTAAAAGACGCCAAGCCGAACGAAGCTCATATCGAACTTGTAAAACTGGAAAAAAAATATGATGTTACTATTATAACACAAAATGTAGATGACTTGCACGAAAAAGCCGGTTCGTTGAATATTTTACATTTACACGGTGAACTGACCAAAGCCCGCAGTACATCTCCTCCGTATAATATTTACGATATCGGTTACGGTGACATAAATTTAGGCGACAAATGCGAAAAAGGTTCTCAGCTCAGACCAAATGTAGTATGGTTTGGTGAACCTGTTCCAAACATCCCCATTGCGGCAGAAATCTGCATGACTGCCGATATTTTTATAGTTATTGGAACATCTTTAGTAGTATATCCGGCAGCAAGTTTAATAGAATATATTCCTTATGACTCTGTAAAATACATAATTGACCCTGTCAAACCCGACATCCAGGGATTATACAAAAATATATTCTTCATAGAAGAGCCCGCAACAACCGGAACAAAGAAGCTCGTCAAAGAGCTGATGGACATTTAAGACATAAAAAGTTTTAATCAGTTCAAAGAATAACAAAAATAACAGTCAGGTCTAATTTGTTATTGTTTTCAGCTTTCTTTTATCATTGATACTCTTTTTTATAATTTTTATTTTTACAAAAATTTAATTATATATATGTCAAAAGGTTACAACGTCCTTTTTGTTACCAGTGAAGTTTTCCCGTATTCAAAGACAAGCGGATTGGCAGACATTTCAAATTCATTGCCGCGGGCATTAAATTCACTCGGAAACGTAGTAAGAATAATCTCACCTAAATACGGTTCACAGGATGAAAGAAAGCTGCAGATTCATGAAATCAAGCGGCTTAAGGAACTTGCAATCGAAGTAGGCGACAGAAGATGCAAATTTAATATAAAATCCTCTTTTATTTACGGCAGAAACACAAAGGCTCAAATGTATCTTTTGGAAAACAACGACTTTTTCAAAAACAAAGGAATTTATCAAAATCCAAGAACAAAAAAAGATTTTTCCAATAACGACGAAAGATTTATTTTCTTTAACAAAGTAGTTTTGGAAATACTCGAGATATTACAATGGAAACCTGATGTAATACACTGCAATGACTGGCAGACTGCTTTAATTCCTGCATATTTAAAAATTCATTACAAAGACAATCCATACTATAAAAATATAAAAACACTTTTAACAATACACAATTTAGATTCTCAGGGTGTTTTCCCTAAATCATCTTTCAGCAAAACAGGATTACCAAAATCAATTTTAACGGCAGACAAAGCACTTCACAAAGACAAGTTCAATTTTTTAAAAACAGGAATAGCATTTGCAGATAAAATAAACACAGTCAGCGAAAAATATGCCGAAGAAATAAGCCATGATAAAGATTACGGCTGCGGTCTTGAAAATATACTGGCAAAGCGGAAAAAAGATATTTCGGGAATTTTAAACGGAATTGATTATTCCATATGGAATCCAAACATAGACAAAATAATTCCTTACAGATATACATATCAGGAGATTCCACTCAAATATGAAAATAAGCGTGAACTGCTGTCAATGTTTAACATAGGATATAAAGAAGATACTCCTTTGATAGGATTAATAACAAGACTTGTTGACATCAAGGGTACTGATTTGCTGATAAAAATTCTACCCGAACTGTTGAAAGAAGATATTAAAATGATTATTTTAGGAATAGGCGAAGAAAAATACCACCGATACCTGCTTGAAGCAAGGAAAAAATACCCTGAGAAATTGATTGTCGAAATAGAATTTAACGAACAGCTTGCTCACTGTATTCAAGCGGGTTGTGATATGATGTTAATTCCCTCAAGACAGGAACCGTGCAGTTTAATACAAATGTATGCTTACGCATACGGTACTGTACCTGTTGTCAGAAACACCGGCGGACTTGCAGACACAATAGTAGATTACAGAAAAACAAACGGCAACGGTTTTATGTTTAACAACTATGAACCCGGAGAATTACTAAAAACGATAAAGACTGCAATATCTGTATACAAAAACAACCGTCCGAAATGGAACAATATGATAAGAACGGGAATGTCACTTGATTTCTCATGGAAGGTATCAGCCCGCAAATATATGAACCTTTACAAATCAGTTTCCCATCATTAAAATTATAATTATTCACTGATTTCAATGGAATGTGCAGTTTTTCTCGACCGGGACGGAACGATTATCAAAGAAAGAAATTATCTTACAAACATCAGCCAAATCAAACCGGTACAGGGTGTAAAAAAAGCACTGTTTAATTTAAAGAAATCCGGTTATCTGAACATAATAATAACAAATCAATCTGCTGTTGCACGAGGTTTGATAACCGAAAAAAAGTTAAGGGAAATTCACAACTATTTAATATCAAACCTAACATATCACAGGAAAAAAGTTATTGATGACATATACTACTCGCCTTTTCACAAAGACGGGACAATATCAAGATACAAGATAGAACATCCGGACAGAAAGCCCGGCACAGGAATGATTCAGAAAGCTGTTAAAAAGCACACCATCGATTTACAGACTTCCTATTTTGTAGGCGATTCACTTTCGGATATGCAGTGTGCACAAAATGCGGGACTCAAAAAAATTCTTGTACTGACCGGATACGGGAGGCGCACTCTTGAAATATGCAGGAAAGAAGACATAAGATTAGAATATACCGCAAAAAATATTTCCGATGCCGCAAATTATATACTCTCACAAAAATAACAATCATTCGTATTTCTTAAGCATATTTTTCAGATATAATTATTTATAACCTTATCAAAATTTTCCTTAATAATAGTTTCACTGCTGTCCAAAATAAAAATGGAACTTGAATAAAACATAAAAAACAATCGATTTTGGACAGATTTTTCGTTAAATAGAGGATATTTTAAAACAAACCCCCCTTATTATTTTTGGA
>VGWA01000144.1 GCA_016873795.1 Ignavibacteria bacterium | reverse complement strand
AATGAAAAAGATCAAAATAGAAGAGGAAAAATTGTATGATTTGAAAGACTTACCCTGTGAAACTATAGACAATAAAAAGATTGTACTGACCGCCAATATTGAACTTGACCAGGAAATAGATTTTACAAAAGACTGCGGGTTAGAGGGAATAGGTTTGTATCGTACGGAATATTTATTTTTAGAGAAAGGAAACTTTCCATCTGAAATTGAGCAAATAGAGGAGTATACAAAAATTTCAGAAGTTGTCGAGCCCAACATAGTAACTATTAGAACATATGACATAGGGGGTGATAAAGTATTACCGACATCACAGAAAGAGGATAATCCTTTTCTTGGATGGCGCGGCATTAGAATTTGTCTTGATAAAGTAAACATATTTAAAGAACAGTTGAGAGCAATATTGGTTTCTTCTGTAAGAAAAAATGTTCGGATAATGCTTCCGATGATATCTTCTTTGTGTGAAGTAAGACAATCAAAAAAGGTTCTTTCTGAAGTTAAAAATGAGCTCAGAGATAATAAAATCCCCTTTGATGATAATATAAAATTAGGTATTATGATTGAAGTTCCCTCAGCTTGTTTACTGGCAGAAGAGCTTGCAAAAGAAGTAGATTTTTTCAGCATCGGTACCAACGATTTAATACAGTATACCCTTGCAGTTGACCGTGGTAACGAGTTGATTTCGGGAATGTTTCGGGAATTTCATCCGGCTGTACTGAGAATGATGAAAATGGTTGTTGACGCAGCACATAAAAATAATATTAAAGTTAGTATTTGCGGAGAAATGGCTTCCATATCTGTTGCCGCCCCCGTTCTTGTCGGACTCGGAATTGATGAATTAAGCATTATACCGTCCTCCTTTCTCGAAATAAAAAAAATTATCAGGTCTATGAAATATGTGGAGGCAAAAAATCTCACGGAGGAAATACTCAAAATGAATACCACAGATGATGTGGAAAAAAGAATAATGGAATTTTTTGAAAAAAACCTTATTTTAAATACTAATTGATAAATATTACTAATAGCAAACTGAAAATTAAACAAAAGATAAAAAGACAACTGAACTATTAATAGTTTTAAGGATTTGGAATTCTTTAGAAAATTTTTTAACCTGTAATTAGTAAAGAAAATTAATAAATTAACAAATTAAACGGAATATTTATTGGTAGAGTTGAAATCACAAATTATAGATAGAATACATGAACTTGATACCGGAAATATGTACTCAACCCTTAAAAACTTTTATGCACAGGTTGAAAATGCCGTTAATATTATAGACAGCTACACTATTAACCGGGATATAGAAAAAGACGATATAGATAATATTTTAATAACAGGGCTTGGGGGTTCAGCAATAGGGGGGGATTTATTAAGAAGCTATATAATTCGAGAATGCAAAGTACCGGTAATTATAAACCGAAATTATGATTTACCTGACTTTGTTAGAGAAAACACTTTGGTTTTAATTTCGAGTTATTCAGGAAATACCGAAGAAACAATTTCTGCCTACAACGATGCTATAAGGAAAAAAGCAGTTATTATGTGTGTTACAACCGGGGGAAAAATTGAAAAAATTGCCTTAGCCAATAATCATATTCTTATAAAAATTCCCGGAGGTTTGCAGCCCAGATGTGCCATAGGATATTCTTTCTTTGTGTTGCTTGGAATTTTTGTGAAACTTGGATTTATTAAGGAAAAAACAAAAGATATAATTTCTACAATAAACGTCTTGAAAAACGCGTCGGGAAAATATTCGAATATAGCTTGTGTTGAATCGGATACGGCTCCAGATAAAGAGTCACAAGACGCTAAACAAAATTTGGCACTAAATATAGCAACGAAACTAAAAGGGAAGCTCCCGATAATATACTCTTCAGTTGACTATTTTGATGTTGTCAACTTAAGATGGAGAGGACAGCTTGCAGAGAACTCCAAAGTCCTTGCGTATGGTAACTTATTCCCGGAAATGAATCACAACGAACTTGTGGGATGGAAATGTAATAAAGAAATTCTAAAGAATACAATAGTAATTTTTATTGCAGATTGCGAAGACAACAATCGTATTATTCGCAGGATGGTTACATCATCTGAGATAATGGAAAAATATTGCTCGGAAATAATCACATTAATGAGTAACGCAAACTCAAGACTGGCAAGGATTTTTGAAATGATTTATCTTGGGGATTGGGTCAGTTATTATCTGGCAATATTAAACAGTATAAATCCAACCCCTGTTGATGTTATTGATTACCTTAAAGAAAAATTAAAAAATGACAGTTAACTGGATAGAAATATTAATTACTGTTATTAAAATCTTACTGGTGCAAATTATTTTGTTGACCGGAGTTGCATATACTGTTTATACAGAAAGAAGAGTTTCAGCATTTATACAAAACAGGATAGGTCCGAATAGAGTTGGACCGGCGGGGCTGTTGCAGCCAATTGTTGATGTTGTAAAACTCTTAATGAAAGAAGATATTGTTCCGAATCAGGCAAATAGATTCATACACTCACTTGCTCCCGCAATATCTGTGGGGGTTGCGCTTTGCACTGTTGCGGTTATTCCTTTTGGCGATAAAATTATACTTTTTGGGAGAGAAATAAAGCTTCAAATAGCAAGTGTTAACATAGGTGTGTTATATATTCTTGCTCTTGTATCCCTCGGTGTTTACGGAATTACCCTTAGTGGCTGGTCATCGAACAGTAAATATTCATTACTCGGCGGACTAAGAGCTTCCGCACAAATGATTAGCTATGAGCTTTCAATGGGACTTTCCTTATTGGGAATTGTTCTTATTAACGGAACTTTTGAGCTTGACACTATTGTGCTTAATCAATATGGATGGAAGTGGAATATTATTCTCCAACCAATCGGTTTTATCACATTTCTGGTTGCGGCTTTTGCCGAAACAAACAGAACACCTTTTGATCTGCCCGAGGCAGAACAGGAATTAGTGGGTGGATATCACACAGAATATTCAAGTATGAAATTTGCCCTTTTCTTTCTTGCGGAATATGCCAACGTGATTGTATCAGCTTGTATTATCACAACGCTTTATTTGGGGGGATGGCAATTTCCTTATCTACAAACATTCGGAATTTCTCCGATGATTATGTCAATATTACAAATATTGACTTTTTTAATTAAAGCAATTTTTGTCGTATTATTCTTTATATGGATAAGATGGACAATCCCAAGATTTAGATATGACCAATTAATGTCCCTTGGGTGGAAGATTATGCTGCCTGCTTCTTTACTTAATCTTGTTGTTACGTCAATAATTGTATTGCTATTAAAATATAATTAAATAATATGTTTAGAAAAAATAACTTATCTTCTCAGATTGTTTTCATTCTGATGTTTTTCATTATGTTTTTTGGAATAAATATTTTTCAATCTGATTTTAGGTTAGACCTTAATGCACAGGTCTATTCTGATTTTACCTTGCCTGACGTGGAGGGAAATGATATAACATTAAGTAAAAATCCGATATTCGAAAAACCCCATGCAAGAGGAGATATATCAGAAAAAGGTTGTATAATGATATCATTCTGGGCTACATGGTGCGCTCCTTGCAAAGAAGAATTGAAGAAAATGAATAATATTTATCTTAAGTATAAAGATAATGGATTCGACTATTATGCAATCAGCATAGATGATCAGAAGTCAGTAGCAAAGGTTAAATCATTTGCGGAATCTTATAAATATTCCTTTAATATATTATTAGATACAGATAGAAAAGTGTTTGAAGCTTATGGAGGGGTTGAAGAAGAAGTACCTTATTCTGTTTTAATTTCTCATGATAAAGAAGTCAGATATAAACATCTTGGTTTTATTACGGGAGACGAAGTGAAAATCGAACAGGAAATAAAATCCCTGCTTGGTATCCAATAATTACATAATTCCGAATTCTCTTGACTAATTTTTTTAATTAATTGTATATTCATTTTATGCAAGCTATCATTTCTGTATTTGGCAGCCGATTATCGCGTACTGCTTTTGTTATTTGCCTTTTCGTTTCTATTTTATCATTATTAATAATTACATCACTTTCGTATTCCCAGATTAATCTAAACGTAAAGGCATCTCTTAGTAATACCTTAAGGTATGGAAACGGATATGAGTATATTTCTTCTCAAAAAAAACCGAAAGAGTATTTTGAAAATTATGCTGATGCAAGACTTATTGTGAATGAGGATTTTATATTTGGGGCAAGACTTGAAGTAAGCGATCCCATTGAATATGGTGTAAATTATAAGGGACTTAAAAAAAGATATTTTGAATATAAAGGTATGGAAATGGTACAACTGCGTGCCGGGGATTTTTGGGATATTGTGTCTCGGGGTATGTCGCTCAATCTTTTTGAAGATAGAAGTATTGCATACGATACCGGTATTGATGGAGTGAGGGTTATTTTTAAGAACACCTTTGGAAAGAAGAATCCCATTAAACTGAAAGCTATGTTTATTGGAGGAGATTTAGAATACAGGGATTTTATTGATACCAGCCGTTTAGAAACTTATAAGGTGAGAAGCCTGAATATTGAATGCTCCCCGCTGAAAGGGCTGACGCTCGGCGGTAACTATGTGTACTCGAAGGGAACAGTCCCCTCGGCAGGTGTAGTTACCAACTTAAGCGCAGAAATCCCGGAAGGATATCTGAGCTTTAACATATATGATTTTCAATTTTATGCTTCATATGCAAGAAAACATATCATTACAGATCCAAATAACGCATACCCTGTTTCTCTTTCCACTAATGGTGACGGTTTTTATTCTTCGGTAAATTTTTCAAAATGGAGTCTTGGAGCAACCTTTGA
>VGWA01000143.1 GCA_016873795.1 Ignavibacteria bacterium | reverse complement strand
AAAAAATGAGTATTTACATAAGCAAGCGGTGTAAAGAAATAGGGATAAATGTCACAGATTACTTGCCATTTGATGTTCAGGTTGTTGAAGCTATGGTAAACTGTAAAAGCATTACAGAATGGAATCCAGAACTTGTTATCAGTAAACGATTGAAAAAGATATGGAATGACATTATCTCCAAAAATAATTAATCCTTAGTAATAAAATGATTTGTTTTGGACCTGTATCATCAAGAAGATTAGGAAAAAGTCTCGGAATTAATAATATCACCTCCCCTAAAGTCTGCTCGTACAACTGTGTATATTGCCAGGTCGGAAAAACAGTTAATTCCACTATCGTAAGACGACAGTTTTTTAAGCCTTCAGAAATTCTTAATGAGATAAAAAAACATTTAAGCAAGCTTGATGATAGCAATTACCCGGATTATCTTACATTCGTTTCTAACGGCGAACCTACTCTTGATATAAACCTCGGGAAATCGATTGAGACGCTTAAGGTATTCGGAATACCTGTTGCCGTAATTACTAATGCGTCTTTATTAATTTATGAACAAGTCAGAAAAGAATTGAGGCATGCCGATTGGGTATCAATAAAAATAGATGCAGCAGATAATTCGACATGGCGATTAATTAATCGTCCTTTAGACAATTTAAAATTCAGAGAACATATTGAGGCAATAAATTTATTTACAAGTGAATACACCGGAGTTCTTTGCACCGAAACAATGTTAATCGATAAACTGAACGATTCATCATATTGTTTGAAAAAAATTGCGGCAGTTGTAAAAAGAGTTCAACCTTTCAAAGCTTATATTTCAATTTCAATCAGACCTCCCGCTGTTTCTTATGTAAAATCACCTTCTTTGGAAAGCTTGAATAAAGCATATCAAATATTTAACGAATTTGGAATAGATACAGAATTACTTACCGGATTTGAGGGAACGGACACCGGTTATACCGGAAATATCATTAACGATATTCTGAATATTACAGCCGTTCATCCGCTTAGAGAAGATTCGTTGATAGAACTTCTTAATAAAGATAAAGCTGATTATTCAGTCGTCGAATCCCTTATTAAACAAAAGTTGATTAAAGTCGTATTGTATCAAAATAAAAAATATTACCTGAGAAATAACAGTTAAAAAAATGAAAGGTTACATACAAATATATACGGGCAACGGTAAAGGAAAAACAACCGCTGCATTCGGACTTGCACTCAGAGCAGTCGGTGCAGGTAAAAAAGTTTTTATTGCACAGTTCGTAAAAGGAATGAAATATTCAGAAATCAGTGCTGTTGAAAAATGTTTTCCTGAAATCACAATAAAACAATACGGACTATCCTGTTTCATTGTAAACGTACCAACAGAAAAAGATATTGAAGCAGCCCGAAACGGTTTAAAAGAAACATCCAGCGTTATTGCATCAGGTAAATATGAAGTTGTAATTCTGGATGAAGTTTGTATAGCAACGTATTATAATTTGTTTACTGTAAATGAGCTGATTGAAGTTTTAAAAACAAAACCGGAATCCACCGAAATAATTATTACAGGAAGGTATGCAGCAAAAGAATTAATAGAAGTCGCCGATCTGGTTACCGAAATGAAAGAAGTAAAGCATTATTACACAAAAGGAGTTGAAGCACGAAAAGGAATCGAATTTTGAATAATATTATTACAAAAATAATTCTTTGAAAACACAGTCGATTTTTCAAGTATCATTATTTCTGTAAATTTTCCAACAGAAGTTTTATTTAGCGTTTAATTTTTAAAATATTTTTGGTAAGTTTTTGTCAGATTCTTATTATAATATTTTTTAACTGCTATCAAAAAATAAAACATATATTGATAATATTATGAAAGCAATGGTTTTAAATAAACTCTGTAATCTGAATGATAACCATTCTCCCATAAAGCTTCAAGATATTACTGAACCTGTTCCGAACGATAATGAATTGCTCATTAAGATTACGAGGTGCGGAGTATGTCATACAGAACTTGACGAAATCGAAGGCAGAACCCCCCCTGCTTTTTTTCCGGTTGTATTAGGTCATCAGGTAATAGGCAGAGTTAAAGAGACAGGAAAAAATATTTCAAGATTTAAAATCGACGATAGAGTAGGAATCGGTTGGAAATATTCTTCCTGCGGGAAGTGTGAATATTGTATAAGCGGAAACGACAATTTATGTCCGGATTTCAAAGCAACGGGCAGAGACAAAAACGGAGGGTATGAAGAACTGATGACTGTCGATGAAAATTCCGCTTTTATGATTCCCGAAGTATTCTCAGACTCTGAAGCCGCTCCACTGCTATGTGCCGGCGCTATTGGATATCGTTCATTAAAGTTGTCTAATCTGAAAGAGGGACAAAATCTGGGTCTGACCGGTTTTGGTGCTTCGGCACATCTAGTTTTGAAACTTGTAAAGTATAAGTTTCCTGATGTTAAAATATTTGTTTTTGCGAGGAGCGAAACAGAACGGGAGTTTGCAAAACAACTGGGTGCAGTCTGGTCAGGAGACACACTCACAAAAAGTCCGGAAAAATTAAACTGTATAATCGATACAACTCCTGTATGGACTACCGTTGTAGAAGCATTATATAATCTAAAACCGGGTGGAAGACTAGTGATAAATGCTATAAGAAAAGAAGAAATTGATAAAAACTATCTGGCTAATATCGATTATACAAAACACATCTGGATGGAAAAAGAAATTAAATCGGTAGCAAATGTATCTTCATCAGACATCGAAGAATTTCTGAATATTGCGGGTAAAATCCAAATTAAACCTGAATATCAGGAATATGCACTTGAAGATGCTAACACTGCTATAATAGAACTCAAGCAAAGAAAAATAAGAGGTGCAAAAGTACTTGTGGTTGAGTAAACAGTTATTATTTATTCAATCGAAAAACTGACGTTCACAACCGCAGTTACTGTCTTTTCAAGTGAAGAAACATCATTTATTCCATAATCGGACACCTCAGTTGAATTTTTGGAGTTTATCTGGAATACCCCAGTTCTCGATGAACGAACTTCTCCTACTTTATTATCGGTACTGTTTGCAATTTGTTCCGCTCTTAGTTTAGCATCCTGAGTAGCAAGTCCTATCATTTCAATTTTTAACTCTGCAATTTTTGTATACATGAATCTCGGGGGGTCTGAGTTAATTGCTATTCCCTGATTTATCAGTTCTGTTGCTTCTCTTGACAGTTTATCGATTTTATCAACGTCATTCGATTCGATTGATACCTGCTGCGAAAGCCTGTAACCGATGATCTTTCCGCTGCTTTGAGATTTAGGACCGCTCGAACTGTAATAATCATAAGTCGGTGTTGTTCCCGATTTACTTTCGTAAAGGTTTGTTGTTGTTATTGAAGAATATTTTATCTGTTCATCAGCAAACCCTTTTGATAAGAGATAATTCTTTACGGTTTTATTTGATTCCTGCAATTTGGTATATGCCTCGGTCAGTGAAGAAGATTCATTGTAAAATGTACCATCCCATATTGCAAGATCAGATTTGATATTTTTAGAAGCCGAGCCCGTAACAGAAATAGTGACATTACCTTTTGCAACTTTTCGCCAGGTTCCTGAAATAATTAATGCAGCAATAATAAATCCTATAGCGAGAATGAAAGCAGCCGGAAGTATGTTTTTTTTCATGTGTGTATTTTCCATATGTCAATAAAAATTTATTTATTTTAAAATAAGATTTTTAAATATTATAGTAAATGTAATATTTTATTGTTTAGTTAATAATATTAATTGATAAAGATGTTGAGGCATTCCCAAAGGGGACTTTGGGAATAAGAAGAAAGTGATTCCGAAACAAGTTCGGAATGACAGGATTAAGGGGACTTTGGGAATAAGAAGAAAGTGATTCCGAAACAAGTTCGGAATGACAGGATTAAGGGGACTTTGGGAATAAAAAGAAAGTGATTCCGAAACAAGTTCGGAATGACAGGATTAAGGGGACTTTGGGAATAAGAAGAAAGTGATTCCGAAACAAGTTTGGAATGACAGTGATAAGAAGACTTGAAGATTTACATACTTCGTTTTTACTCGAAAGTCTGATTAAAAATTTGTAATTTTATAATAAATTTTATAATTCCTAATCTAAAAAATCAAAATATATGAATTCAAAACAATACATTGAAATCGAAGAAAAATACGGAGCACATAACTATCATCCGCTCGATGTCGTGATAGAAAAAGCAAACGGAGTATGGGTCTGGGATGTTGACGGAAATAAATACCTTGATTGCCTTGCGGCATACTCGGCAGTTAATCAAGGACATTGCCATCCGAGAATTATCAAGGTAATGAAAGAACAAGCTGAAAAAGTAACCTTGACCTCAAGAGCGTTCAGAAACGACCAATTACCGTTATTATGCAAGGAATTATGCGACTTAACCGGTTATGAAATGATGCTGCCGATGAATTCAGGTGCAGAGGCAGTCGAAACCGCTCTTAAAGCCGTCAGAAAATGGGGATACAAAATTAAAGGAGTAGAAGAAAATAAAGCAGAGATTATTGCCTGCACAAATAATTTCGCCGGCAGGACAATAAGTATAGTCAGCTTTTCGACAGAGGAACAATACAAAGACGGATTCGGTCCTTTAACACCGGGATATAAAATAGTAAAATTCGGTGATATAGAAGAACTGAAAAAATCAATAACTCCAAATACGGTCGGATTCCTCATCGAACCAATACAAGGAGAAGGCGGTGTCATCGTACCTCCTGAAGGATATCTTAAAAGCGCTTATGAAATATGCAAAACGCATAATGTTAAAATGATAGCGGATGAAATACAATCAGGACTCGGCAGAAGCGGAAAATTATTTGCATATGAATATGAAGGA
>VGWA01000142.1 GCA_016873795.1 Ignavibacteria bacterium | reverse complement strand
AAAATAACAAATGAATAAAGTAACTAAACAACAAAGAACCGGACCGGTAATTTTCTCGCAATATGAACGCGGACAAGGAATAAGAAAGGCGTTTGAAATCGGCCGCGAAAATATCCTATATGAACTAAGAGAATCAAAGTTAAAGGGCAGGGGTGGTGCCGGCTTCCCGACTTCTATGAAGTGGATGCTTGCCGCTGCGGCAAAGGGAAACGAAAAATTTCTAGTGTGCAACGCGGATGAAGGTGAGCCGGGTACATTTAAGGACAGGGTATTGCTTACCGAATATCCGGAACTTCTCTTTGACGGAATGATAATCGGTGGATTTACAATTGGGGCAAAACAGGGAATAGTATATCTACGGGGTGAATACGAGTATATGAAAGACAATCTCGAGGAGTATCTTGAAGATTTAAGAAAGGAAAATCTACTTGGAAGTAAAATTATGGGAAATGAAAATTTCAGTTTCGATATAGAAATAATGTTGGGTTCAGGTGCCTATGTTTGCGGAGAAGAGACTGCCTTGATTGAATCTTTAGAGGGACATAGAGGAGAGTCAAGAAATCGCCCTCCCTATCCCGTTAACACTGGTTTTAATGGAAGACCTACTTCCGTAAATAATGTTGAAACCCTATGTGTTGTTCCTCACATTGTTTTAAAGGGCGGCTCGTGGTACAGCAAGTTCGGCACAAATAAATCTACAGGAACAAAATTATTTTCGGTTTCCGGAGATTGCGAAAACCCAGGTGTTTACGAGCTTCCCTGGGGAACAACTATTAATGAGCTACTGGTTCTTGTCGGAGCTAAAGAAACAAAAGCGGTCCAGGTTGGAGGAGCTTCCGGTGTTTGCATTCCTGAAAACCAATTCAACAGGAAGCTTGCTTATGAAGATGCTTCTACGGGCGGCTCGATAATGATTTTTAACAAGGATAGAAACATGCTTCAGGTTCTCGAGAATTTCATGGAGTTCTTCACAGAAGAATCTTGCGGTCAGTGTACACCCTGCAGGGCTGGAAACGTTAAACTTCTGGAGGGTGTAAAAATGCTCAAATCCGGAGATTACAAGAAAGAATATATTGATAACTTAAAATCCCTTGCAAAGACAATGCAGGTTGCATCAAAATGCGGGCTTGGACAATCAAGCCCGAACCCTTTTTTAACAATTTTAGAAAATTTTTCATTTATTACTTAATATAAACTATGAATTCAAAAGAATCCCGTGCCCCCGTTAGCCAAAAGGGTCTGGCTGTAACCCCTGTTAAGAACGGCGATATAAGTACGGTTGGCGGCACAATTAGTATTGAAATTAACGAGAAAAAAGTATCCGTACCATTCGGAATTACAATTCTCGAGGCTTGTAAAAGAAATAAGATACATATTCCTACGCTCTGTTACCACCCGGATTTATGCATTGCCGGAGTATGCAGAGTTTGTGTTGTTGAGGTAGATGGTTTTAGGACCCTTCAGGCAGCCTGTGCTTTTCCTATCACTTCTCCCATTAAAATTAAAACATCAACACCACAGGTACGAACTGCAAGAAGACAGATTATTGATTTGCTTTTAAGCGAACATTCCGGAGAATGTTATTCCTGTGTCCGGAATGGCAACTGCGAGCTTCAGTCTCTTGCCCAAGAATACGGGGTTGACAGCTATACTTTTGGACACGTTTCACAACCAAAATACGAGGTTGATAAGTCAAGTACTGCGGTAATCAGAGATATGAGTAAATGTATATTATGCAAAAGATGTGTAAGAACCTGTATTGACCTACAGGAGGTTGGGGTTTTAGAGACAGTTGACAGAGGAGATAATACCCGTATAGGAACATTTTTAGATAAACCCCTGGCTGATGTAATCTGCATAAGTTGCGGACAGTGTATTAACCGCTGCCCGACCGCAGCTCTTCACAGCAGCGATCCCTCAGATGAAATCTGGAAAGCAATCGATGACCCAAATAAGCATGTTGTAATTCAAACCGCACCTTCTCCGAGAGCTTCAATTGGGGAATTATTCGATCTTGAGCCCGGAAACTCTATGACCTTTCAATTAAATACAGCCTTACGAAGAATTGGGTTTGATGCTGTCTTCGATACTAATTTTGCTGCAGATTTAACAATAATGGAAGAAGGTACAGAATTGTTGCTTCGGTTAAAAAAGTTACTGGTAGAAAAAGATAAAACTGTAAAACTGCCGCAATTCACTTCTTGTTCGCCCGGCTGGGTTACGTTTATTGAACACTTCTATCCTGAATATCTGGATTATTTATCCACGGCAAAATCACCCCAGCAGATGTTTGGCGCTGTGTTGAAAACATTCTATGCAGCACAGGTTGGTATTGATGCAAAGGATATTGTTTCTGTCGCCTTGATGCCATGCTCTGCAAAGAAATTTGAATGTAATAGACCTGAAATGAATGCTTCCGGCTATAAAGATGTCGATTATGGTTTAACAACACGGGAAATGGCTAAAATGATTAAAGAAGCCGGTATATGGCTTCCTGAAATGCCAAAGTCTCATTTTGACAGTCCTTTTGGTGATGCTTCCGGAGCGGGATTAATATTCGGTGCTACAGGAGGTGTAATGGAGGCTGCCCTCAGAACCGTTTACGAAATTGTTACAGGACGGGAAGTTCCATTTGAGGGCCTAAACATAACCCCGGCACGCGGATTCGAAGGAATAAGACAGGCGTCAATTAAACTGGAAAATTGTTTAAAAGGGTGGAAATTTTTTGAAGGAGTTGATTTCCGATTTATTGTGTCGCACGGTACTGCTAATGCAAAAAAGGTTATGGAAATGCTTAAGTCCGGCATGTTAAATGATGTACACTTTGTTGAAATTATGGCTTGTCCGGGTGGATGCCTTGGCGGGGGCGGACAACCAATTCCTACTACTCCGGAAATCAGGAAAAAAAGAGCTGAGGCAATCTATTCGGAAGATGCATCTCTTGAAATTAGAAAATCACATAAAAATCCCCATATTACGATGCTCTATGAAAAATTTCTTACTGATGGACCTTGCGGACACATTTCCCATAAATTACTACATACGCACTATACAAAAAGAGGCCGGTTTATAAAATAGTTACTAGGGTATCCCTGGATTACGGGGTAGGATGAGGCGGGGCGGGTTATAGTAAAGAGAAGCAAATAATCAAATACTATGAATTTAGTTCCTAAATATACCTATAACTACGACGCTTTATGGTCTTTCCTGAACAGAAGAAATTTGTGGTTTATTAAAATTCGTTATTTGGCTGTTCTGGCTCTTGTGATTCTATATGTTTTTCTGTTATTTGTTCCTCAGTTACGATTAAATACGACTCAGATTGTTGCTCTGCCTATAATTAGTTTTTCTGTTCTCTTTTATAACATATCTTTCAGAAAAATTTATAAAAACTTAAAATTCAAACTGTCAGAGTGTGATGTAGAGAAGTTTAATCCGCTTCATTTTGCCTTGATCCAAATAATTTTTGACATCGTTGCTCTTTATCTGATAACATACTTCACCGGAAATATTGAAAGCCCGTTCGCTCTGCTTTTTATATTACATGGAATTATCGGTTCTATGATTCTTCCCGGTCCTGTCGTCTTTCTTATGTTCGGAGTTTTACTTGCTTGCTTCTTTACCATTTCTGTTCTGGAATACTACGGTGTTTTTTTTCATTATTCAATAGTTGGACTATATGAATTTCCCTTGTATGACAATCCCTATTTTTTGTTAATCTATTCTTTTGTCTTTATGATAATGATCTTTGGTGGTATTTTCTTTGCAAACACCATTGCTCATGAATTATACAAACGCGAACAGGATTTGAAACTTGCGCTGGATAAACTTAACGAAGCTGAAATAGCAAAGCAAAAATATACCATGGGTATTGTGCACGAAATTAAATCGCCTATAGTTGCTGTTCAGTCATATTTAGACCTGATTATAGGAAAATTTTTAGGTCCTGTTTCTCCGGTAATCGAGGAAAGGATACAAAAAGCACGTAAGCGCTCTGACGAGGCTATACAAATTATAAATGATGTCCTACAAATATCCAAGCTAAAATTGCTTGACACTATTACAAAAGAAGAAACGGATATCGAAGAAATTATCTCATACATTATTGAGCAAAAGAAAATCAGTGCGGATGCCAAAAATATAATGCTCTTCTTTTCCGACAAAAGAACATATCTAAAAAAAATCATGGGAGATAGAGAGCTTCTTCGTTTAGCTTTGTCAAATCTTATCGGAAATTCGGTTAAATACACAAATAATGGCGGTAAAATTGAAATCATTCTCTATTCAACTTTCCGAGAAACAATTATAGAGATATGCGACGATGGCATTGGAATACCCCAGGATGAGCTAAAAAATGTCTTTCGTGATTTTTACCGCTCATCCTTAATAAGACAAAAGGGAATAGAGGGAACGGGTCTTGGGTTAACTCTCGTAAAGCAAATCATTGATACCCATAACGGAAAAATCACCGTTCAAAGCCCCTCAAGATTGTCTGATAACGTCGGACCGGGAACTACATTTAGAATCTACCTAAGGCATTCTTAACAAATGTCCCAACCCTGCCTGACTTTCGGTTAAAAAATTCATCCCATGGTTTCAACCCTGCCTGCCTCCCTGACTTTAGTTAGGATTTTCAGTCGTGGGTATAAATTAATTAAAGGATACGATAATTGTTTTTTGGTTTACAGAATTAAATATCCAGCCCGCGGTTTCAACCGTGGGTTTAAGTTAATTAAAAGATATGATAACCGTTTTTTTGGTTTAGAGAATAAAAAATTCAGCCCATGGTTTCAACCGTGGGTATAAATTAATTAAAGGATACGATAACCGTTTTTTGGTTTACAGAATTAAATATTCAGCCCACGGTTTCAACCGTGGGTATAAATTAATTAAAAGATATTATAACCGTTTTTTGGTTTACAGAAT
>VGWA01000141.1 GCA_016873795.1 Ignavibacteria bacterium | reverse complement strand
CTGAAAAACGGTTTGTCGTATTGTTTTACTTTTTACGAAAGAAATTATGATTAACCTTCAGAACATTTCATATATACACCTAAGCAAAGATTTACTGTTTAGAGATATAAATCTTACAGTAAATAAACACGACAAAATTGCTCTTATCGGTAACAACGGGATAGGAAAATCTACGTTGCTGAAAATCCTTGCAAGAGAATTACAACCGTCGAGCGGACAACTTAGCGTTGATACTGAACCGTATTATGTTCCGCAAATTTTCGGACAGTTCAATCATTTGACGATTGCACAAGCATTGCGAATTGAAAACAAATTGAACGCTTTGGAGGAAATTTTGAATGGAAACACAAGCGAAGAGAATTTCAATTTGCTTAATGATGATTGGACAATAGAAAACCGCTACAGCGAAGCTCTGAATTATTGGCAATTAAACGATTTGGACTTAACACAAAAAATAGAAACTTTAAGTGGAGGACAAAACACAAAAGTTTTTCTTGCAGGTATTTTCATTCATCAACCTGAATTGGTTTTGTTAGACGAGCCAAGTAACCATTTAGACATTTCGGGCAGACAACTTTTGTATAATTTTATTCAATCTACTAAAAGCACGTTGATTGTTGTAACTCACGACAGAAAATTGCTGAATCTTTTAGATACAGTTTGCGAATTAAACAAACACGGAATTAAAGTTTATGGCGGGAACTATGATTTTTATACAGAACAAAGACAAATAGAAAACAATGCTTTAAACCAGGATATTCAGAGCAAAAAAAAAGAATTAAGAAAAGCAAAAGAAGTTGAACAAGAAACATTGGAACGCCAACAAAAAAAGAATGCTCGTGGAAAACATAAACAAAAAAAATCAGGACTTGCCCGAATTTTAATGAACACTTATAGAAATAAAGCGGAAAACAGTACAGCAAAATCTAAAAGTGTTCACTCTAAAAAAATTGACGATATAACATTAGAACTGCAAAAATTACGTTCATCATTACCCGATATTGACAAAATGAAATTCGACTTTGATAATTCGAGTTTACACAAAGGCAAAATCTTGTTTTCTGCGACAAATATAAATTTCAGCTATGACACACAACCGCTTTGGAAAGAAAATCTTAATTTTCAAATTACAAGTGGCGAACGTATTGCATTGAAAGGAGATAACGGTTCGGGCAAAACGACTTTAATTAAATTAATTTTAGGCGGTTTAGAACCACAAACAGGAACAATTTACAGAGCTGAAAACAAATCGGTTTATATAGACCAAGATTATTCTTTACTTGACAACAAATTGAAAGTTTACGAACAAGCACAACAAGTCAACATTTCCGCACTACAAGAACACGAAATAAAAATCAGACTTAGTCGTTTCTTGTTTACCCGGGATTTTTGGGATAAGTCTTGTACCGATTTGAGTGGCGGAGAAAGAATGCGCTTGATGCTTTGTTGTTTGATTATAAGCAAACAATCGCCGGATATTATTATCTTTGACGAGCCGACAAATAATTTAGATATTCAAAATGTTGAAATATTAACAGCCGCAATAAACGAATATCAGGGAACAATAATTGTTGTGTCACACGATGAAACATTTTTGGAAGAAATAAACATAAAACGGACAATTGAACTTGGACAATAAATATGGCACCTGACAACCATTTTAAATAATTGGTGGTCAGGACGTTATGCAGAATCAATCACGCTTTTTATAATTCCGTGTGGGCAGACTAAATTTAGTGCATTAAAATCCCCGGCTCTTTAAAACGGATAACCGTTAGCGGCACGGCTGAAGATTATTAGATCATTATGATAAATAAAGATTTAAATAAGTATCTGAAAGAGGTTAAAAACAAGGTGGATATTACGCCCAAAAATGCTTCTTCTCAAAGAAGACTTATAAAACAAAGATACTCGTTTTCGGAAAAGCCTTTATCTGAGCAACTAATAATATGGGATTATATTTGGAATAATTCTTATGATTTTTGGATCTGTATGCAGGCATTCTTATTTCTTGAATCAAAAATGAAAGACAGAGAGTTTTTACTCAATTCTTGGGATATTATAAAGAAATGGCAAAATACAGTAGATAATTGGGGGAAGTGCGATGCCTTATCAAAAATTTATACAAAGATTCTTGAGATAGTTCCAGAAAAGGTGTTAAAACAACTCCTGCAATGGAGCAAATCAAAAAAACTTTGGGACAAGAGACAATCGCTGATAAGTCTTTTGTATTTTAGTATGACTAAAAAAGTTGTATTGTCATTTGATTCAATGATATATTTAGTAAATAAATTGGTTAACGACCAGGAATATTATGTGCAAAAAGCTGTTGGATGGACGCTCAAAGAGTTATATAATGTATATCCAATAGAGACTATACAATATTTGGAAAATAAGATAAGAGATATATCCTCAATTGCTTTTACTATAGCAATTGAGAAATTGGATAAGAAAGAAAAAGAAAGATTAAAAAACATAAGAAAGTCCAGCCGCTAAGACGCAGTATAGCCGATAAACCTGCCTGCCGCAGACCAGCCTTTAGACAAGAGTGTCTGTAGTATACGAAAGTTTGTGATCCCTGCCTTTGCCGGCAAACAGGCGATTCATCTTTTCGTGTACCTTGATAGGAAATCGCTCTCAATCCCTTACTGGCTGTACCGCCAAACCGTTAACTTCTCCACCCTATAATTCACCACTTAAAAATTTCACCTCGTTCACAAAGTTCCCTTCCTAACTTTAGTTAGGAACAAAGATGAAATAATATCCCCTGCGTTTTTAACGAGATAAAATATTTTAAATAGAATAAATTTTTTGGAATGAGTATCTTAACATATTGACAGCAAACCGACAGAGATTTATTATTAATGCAAGCATAAAAAATTGAAAATATATTATGAATAAAATATTCAAAATATTTTTAGGAATCTTTATCACTTTTATAGTATTAATACTGTCAAGCGGATTTGAAATTTCAATAAAATCTAATATTGATTCTATGCCAGCGGGTGTAGGTAGTCAAATAGGGATTTTAATTATTTCTATTTTACTAATCTATATATTTTCTAAAAAACGAATTATTGAATTTTATTTTAAAAAAGTAAAATTACAGCAGCTTATTCTTCCAATCGGACTAACAGTAATTTTATTAATAATCAGACAATTAATTCATATTGTATCAGGAAATGAAGAGCATCCTGCTGTAGTTTCAATGTCAATAGTACAACAATTAATTTTTATTGTTGTTCTTGCAAGTTTAGGGGAAGAGTTATTATTCCGTGGGTTTTTGCAGAATATGTTAAATCCTGTTAAATCATATGGAATAAATCTTTATAAACTAAGACTAAGTTTACCTGTGATAATAAGCGGTATTTTATTTGGTACAATGCATTTTGCATTGATTGGAACCGGTGCAAGTCTCAGATTTGTAATTCAAATTGTAATATTCGGAATATTTTTAGGAATTTTAGCGGGATATTTTCAAGAGAAACGTAATAATTTCACTTATGCATTTATTGTTCATATAACTGCAAATTTAAGTGGACTAATATTGTCTATGATATGATAAATTCGCATAAACATTCTATGTTACTGTTTATTTTTTTCATTATGTATAATTATTTGTGAAAATACTCCTCACAGGCTCAACAGGCTATATCGGAAAGCGTCTCCTGTCCGTTCTGGTTAAAAACGGACACGAAGTAATTTGCTGCGTAAGAGATGTAAATAGATTTTCTCCTCCGGAATCTCTCAAGCCGAATATTTCGGTGATTGAAATTGACCTTCTTGATGAAAACTCTCTGAAAAAAATCCCTGCGGATATTGACGGTGCTTACTATCTGGTTCACTCTATGTCTGTATCGGATGATTATAAAAAACTGGAAGAACAATCTGCTGTAAATTTCAGAGAGGCATTAAACAGAACGAACGTCAATCACGTAATCTATTTGGGAGGGATAGTTAATGAATCGAACCTTTCGGAACATTTAGCATCCAGAAAAAATGTCGAGGAAATATTAAACAAAGGAAATTATCATTTCACATCTTTCAGAGCCGGCGTTATTATCGGCTCAGGAAGTGCTTCCTTCGAAATTATAAGGGATTTGGTTGAGAAACTTCCCGTGATGATTGCTCCGAGATGGCTCAAAACAAAATGTCAGCCGATAAGTATTTCGGATGTTATTACTGTTCTGTCAAAGTCGCTTTTTCATAAAGAAACATTTGATAAAGTTTTTGATATCGGTGGAGCCGATATACTGACATACAAAGATATGCTGTTAGGCTATGCAAAAGCCAGGAATCTTAAACGGAGAATATGGACTGTTCCTGTAATGACACCAGGGCTGTCATCTTACTGGCTGTATTTTGTAACATCCACTTCGTATAAACTGGCAAGAGCTCTCGTTGACAGCATGAGTATTGAAGTCGTTTGCCGTGACAGCAGTATAAATAATATTTTGTCAATTTCTCCCGTCGGTTATCAGGAAGCTATTAAAAATGCCTTCAAAAAAACAGAAAGCAATGAAATTGAATCGAGCTGGAAAGATTCGAATGTCAGCAGTAATCTGAATATAAAAATATCGGACTTTATTAACGTTCCTCAATATGGTTGTTTTGTTGACAAGCGAATAAAAAAGTTTTATGACAGGGAAAAGTGTATAAATAAAATTTGGACTATCGGAGGAAAAAACGGGTGGTACTACGGAAATTGGTTGTGGGAATTGCGTGGATTTCTGGATAAAATTGTGGGAGGTGTCGGATTAAGAAGAGGCAGGACAAATCAGGAATTAATAAATGCAGGCGATTCGCTTGATTTCTGGAGGGTATTATATGCCAACCGTCAGGAAGGACGCCTGTTACTGTTTGCCGAGATGAAATTACCGGGAGAAGCATGGCTCGAATTCAAAATCACAGGGGATTCTCTGACTCAAACAGCAACTTTCAGACCTCTTGGTCTCGCCGGGAGATTGTACTGGTATTCCGCATACCCGTTCCATGGATTTATTTTCAGGGGATTGATTAATAGATTAACCGAATAGAATTTTTTTAATAGATCTGTCCAACGGTTATTTTTCTTAAATATTCTCTTAGAAGCAGAAAAATTTTTCAGAAATTTATAATTTAACACTTACAATTTAACATTTATAATTTCAAAGTACTCCTTGGTCACAGTTTTTTACTCA
>VGWA01000140.1 GCA_016873795.1 Ignavibacteria bacterium | reverse complement strand
ACGAAGACACAATTTTATTAGTACGTTCAGGAGGATTTGACGGTGGTTTATATCGAACGACGAACGGAGGTAATTCGTGGCATTATTTGTATGATTTCGGATCAAGTGCAAATCCTAATAAAATCTATATGTATAACAAGGATATTGGGTTTGTGTGTAACATTATAACTCCCGATTTATATTTATACAAAACTACAAATGGTGGAATAAACTGGACACATTTATCTGGAGGAAGTTTTGGGGAATTATATTTTATTGATGAGTTAACAGGTTGGAAAGCTCAAAGTAATATCAAAATGACCATAGATGGAGGATTAAATTGGATTGCACAACAGTTACCTCAGAATCCAAATATTATTGTTAATCGTATAGATGATATTGCTGTATTAAATAAAGACACATTATTTGGAGTTAGAGGTAGTTTATATATCCCAGAATTAAATAGTTACTATGGGATTATATATAAGACTACAAATTCAGGATTAAACTGGGGATATCAACTAACAGATACATCAATTCATATTTCACATTATAAAAATATTAATTTTATAAATGATAAACATGGTTGGGCTTATAAATTAATCGATGGAATTCACACTACCACTGGCGGGAGTGATACTACAATTTATACAGGTATAGTAAATAATTATCAGACGATTAACGATTTCATACTCGAACAGAATTATCCGAATCCGTTCAATTCAATTACAAATGTTAAATTTAAAATGTTAAATTCAAGATTTGCGGAAATAAAAGTTTATGATATTACGGGTAAGTTGATAAGAGTTCTGACGAGTAAAAAATACGAACCCGGGGAACATACTGTCAGGTTCGATGCTGCGGGATTGCCAAGCGGAGTATATTTTTACAAATTAACAGCTGGGGAATATAACGCTGTGAAGAAAATGATTTTAATAAGATAAGAAGATATTTTTTTTCTTTTCTCGAAATCAGATTTCTTTAAAGTCCGTAATTTGTTTTAATACTTGATTCTATAATTTATTGTGTTTAATTTTCACTGTGTATGAGAATTTTTTCGTTCGACGGTTAAGGTTAAGAACAATTATGAAGGAGAAAAAGTTTGATATGAGATAAAATCATTACCGAAATGGCAAAATCAAATGTAAATATATCCTCAATTATTTGACAGATGAATTGTACAGTAAAAATATTTTATAAAAATTATTAATTTTGTTCTGAATATAATTACAAATTAGTTTTTTAAGTTTACTAAAAAAATATGAAGAATATCGAAACAATAATAAAGGAAAAAATAACAAACATCGGATTTGCCTTATCATTAATTATATTTTTTCTTGCAATGAATTTCTCTGATAACAGGACAGGTAACTGGATACATCAGAAATTCGACAGCACATTTTATGGGAATCTAATTGCGGACGTATGTTTTGTAGATAGTGTAACGGGATATGGGGTAACACCATATACGGGTCCGAACGTAACACAATACATTATAAAGACAACGAATGCGGGATATAACTGGAATATTATTCGTACCGATAGCCAGTACGGAAGCGGTTTTGCTCGTATAATTTTTTTAAATAAAGATACAGGATATGTTTGCGGACAAAAAGGACTAGAAAAGACAACAAACGGAGGAATGAATTGGATAAATATACAATTACCATCAGGGTCACATCCTGATGAAATGTTTGTATTAAATGAAGATACAATTTGGTATGTAATAGCAAATAACTTATTCGGTGGGTTATGGCGTACAACAAACGGAGGTATAAACTGGGTACAGCAATGGCCTTCGGGAACAACGAATTATCCTTACAAAATATATATGTACAATGGAACTACCGGATTTTTGTCTACCACTAATCTATACAAGACAACAAATTCTGGTTTTAACTGGACATATATTACAAACTTTGGTTTTGATGATATTGTAATGATAGACAGTCTGATAGGATATGCAGCAGTAGGATATTATGTTGACTCAATGATTTATAAGACAACTGACGGCGGAATAACATGGTTTGGTCAAGAAACTCCTGTTGTCCCGAATGTATTTATGAATTATCGATATGTAAAAGATTTATTTGCATTTAATAAAGATACAGTATGGGGAGTATATGGAAGCGTACAGTTTATAAATAATTTATACCGTTATAAGGCAGTTTTATATAAAACAACAAACGGCGGATTGAATTGGGGATATCAGATACCCGATACAAATTTTAATATACCCAGTTGTCGTTTTGTAAATTTCTATAACATTCAAACTGGTTGGTGTACACCTGGAATAACAAACAGAGGGGCATTGTATACCGAAAACGGCGGAGATACTACTATTTATACGGGAATATTAAGCAATAATTTCATATTTCCGGATAATTACATACTTGAACAGAATTATCCGAATCCCTTTAACTCAATTACAAATGTTAAATTTAAACTAAAGTCAGGAATGCCTGACTTTAGTTTAAATTCAGGATTTGCGGAAATAAAAATATATGATATTACGGGTAAGTTGATAAGAGTTCTGACGAGTAAAAAATACGAAGCGGGAGAACATACTGTCAGGTTCGATGCTGCTGGATTATCCAGTGGCGTATATTTTTACAGACTCGAAATCACAGATTCAAAAAGTAACAAGATATATTCGGAAACAAAATCGATGATTTATATTAAATAATTGACAATGAATATTTTAATAATTTTAAAAATAACCAGTAATGAAAACAAAATTATTTTCAATACCGGTATTATTATTAATATCTTTAATTTCGATTTATTTTAAATCTCCGGATTACGACAGTTATAATAAGAAAAAAAGTCTTGAGAACACCTTAATAACATCATCAGATACTTTACCTTTTATAATAGGTGCATACGATTTAGGTAATCTAAAAGATTATAAAAAAATCGATTCGCTGAGATTCAACGGCTGGCACTGGTATCTGACAAAAGGTAGCTGGAGCACAATATTGCAGAAGAATGTTCCATTGGGATGGTACTTAAATGATACATTATTGGGGAATCCGAACTTAGTTGATTCTGTAAAGTTATTACTCGACAGCAACAATTTGCACGGATTACAAATGTTTATGCAGAGACCAGCAACCGTTTGGCTTTGTTATGGACAGCAGAGTGATTACCAGTTTGAAGAACAATTATCAAATAATGAATTAAGTTTTTATTCATATAAAATACATCCTGATACAGTCAGTTCAGACTATCAGGAAACATACATAAACGGAGAAGAGATAAGAGGAAGGGTATGCTCGTTATATACGAACAAAGCAGGATATGTGGCGACCGGATTGATAGCCAACAGGGAACAAGTAAATTTTGACAATAGACATTATCCCGGAAATGGGGATTATGAGCGAGAATGGTATATCAAACCAAGGATAAAAATCGATACTGCAGATGCTATTGCAAATAAGAATGTATGTAGAATCGAAGTTTTTAATTATCGTGATTCTCTGATTAAAAGTATTGAAATAAAAGGCGAAAATTTTATAGATGAATATTATATCTTTAGAGGTCCTTATTTAGATTGGTTTTATCGGTTACCACCAGAAAGTCAAATTATAGATATCTCCTTAATATTCAACCCTTATAAAGATGACTGGATGAACAAAGAATCCTGCAAAGTAGATTTCAGGATTTACTGGTATGGAGAATGTAATATGTGGGTTGACAGGATTAGAGTCGAAGATGACAGAGCATATAATTTGTTTGATAGCACAGCCTTACATTATATTTGTTATCATCAAATGATAGACAACGAAGCATATTTGGCTGCAACAAACACATCACCAGCGAGATTTTATCTTGACGAATTTGAATTCAATCACATTCCTTGTATCAAGTACGTCAGCAGAAAATTAAAGGAGAAAACAATACAGTATGGAAAAGAAGTTCCTTTCACTGTTTATAACGGGATGGGTTTTTACGGTGCACATACACAGGAAGGATGGCTGGATTTCAATCCTTTTCAAAAATATTTTCTTGATTCGGTAAATATAAGAGAATATAATTATGGTTCTTATCCATTTGCGTACAGGGATCCGGATTTACGGACTAAGATCCCGAACACACTACCAAGAACAAGCGGAAATGGAGTTTACGGTGATGTAGTCGAGCCAGATACTTATGAAGAATGGCTTCAGAATTACATATTTTACAAGAATCAGGGTGATCCAAAATCAGGTGAATATATGGAACTACTAAATGAAGTAAGAAACAGATGCACTTCAAGTAATGGTAAATTAAATTTCATCACACCGGTTCAAACTCATATAATGAAAAATGAAGACTTTCTGAGAGAACCGACAAACGAAGAACTGGCTATGACTACATACTTGCCTGTAAGTTATGGTTCGAGAGGAGTTCTTTTCTATGGTTATGACGCCTACGGAAGTATGGACTTAACAGGTGATAAATACTTTGCAGGATTGGCAAGTCTTTTAGACACTAATCCTATAACTTTAGGGCCTCGATATATAAATGTATATAACCAACATAAATGGGAAAAGGTAAAAGAGATAACAAGAACGTTAAATAAATGGAAGCCATATCTTGAAAGTTTTGAACTAAAAAAAACACATTCATATAATTACAGTGATTTGTCAGATAGGAATTCATTTATAAGCAGTACTTACTTTCACAAGATAATATCGTTCAAGCCGGGCAGTGGAATTCCAACATGTGACGAACCGGATAATATACCTCAGGGAATGACTTATGATTGTCCGGAAGATACATATATTCAGGCAGCAATTTTTTCGGACAATAAACCTAACACAAAATATTATATGATATTGAACAGAAGATGTTCACCGGATTCAACTTCGGTAAATGGAAGAAGATATTTAAGAATTTTAATGGATGAAAATTCCACTGAATTTTTTGGGTTTAACAACTGGAAGATAACTGATTTGTATAATGATTCAACGGTTGGGGTATTCGATAAAAGAAATTACAGTTCTGTAAATCTCGGCTGGTTTATGCCTGGAGAAGGAAAACTTTATAAAATCTCTCCTGTGATGATAGACGGCGGGATACTGGTAACTGACGAAGAACTCGAAAATATGGAATTTAACTGCGACAGCATAGTAAACGGCAATAACAAAAGCATTACCCTGAAAGATAAAGTAACGATAAACTTTTCTTCACACGGAGGAATAAACCTCGAAGGCGGACAATTCTCAACAGGTACAACGGCAAGTTCGAAACAAATCATTCTCAGGGGACAAAACGGAGTAAAAT
>VGWA01000139.1 GCA_016873795.1 Ignavibacteria bacterium | reverse complement strand
AAGATATAACCGGTCCGAAATCAAGTTTCCCGAGAAAAGTCAGTGAAATGACATAAACGACCGTAGGTAAAAAAGTAAATGCTGCCAGTGTTATAGTGGATAAAAACTTTCCTATTACAACATCGTATTCTGTAATCGGTTTTGTCATTAAAAGTTCTATTGTGCCGGATTTTTTTTCTTCGGAGAAAGTTCTCATCGAAATTGCAGGTATATAAAAAAGCAGTATAAAAGGTATTACATCGAGAACTCCTCTCAGCGACACGACTTCGTTCAGGAATAAATTCGTGGTAAAAAACCAGCCTGTAATAATCATAAAAACAATAATCAGAATATAAGGTATAGGTGAATACAGATATGACCTTAATTCTTTTCTGTAAATTGATAAAATGTTATTCATCTTAAAATTAATTTTTAGTTAACTTTCTGAAAATATCTTCCAATGAAGTTTCTTCTTTATGCATTTCAAGTAAAACGGCATTGAGTGATACGATTTTTCTGAAAATTTCTTCTCTTACATCTGTTCCCTTTGATGCCGTTACGTCAACAAACCACATATTTCCGTCTTCTGAAATCAGTTTTGTGTTCTGAACATTATTAATCGAAGAAATTTCTCTGATTATTTTTTCCGAATTATATTTCGGGTCTCTTTTTATTCCGATTTTAACACTCATCTGACCTTCAAACTGTCTTTGGAGTTCGTCAGGTTTACCGTCGGCAACGATTTTTCCGTTATTAATAATCAGCACCCTGTCGCAGGTTGCCTGAACTTCCTGCAGTATATGAGTTGAAAGCATGAGTGTTTTTTGCTTCCCGAGTTCTTTAATAAGTTTTCTTATTTCTATAATCTGATTCGGATCTAATCCTGAGGTCGGTTCATCAAGCAAAATAATATCCGGATTATGCAGCATTGCCTGAGCAAGTCCGACTCTTTGTTTATAACCTTTGGAAAGTTCTCCGATATTTTTTCCTTTAACTTCTTCCAATCCGCATGTTTTCACCATTTTTTTTACCGAATCTTTGATTTTTTCTTTCGGAACTGAATTCAGTCTTGCAACATACACAAGATAATCAATGACGTTCATATCCTGATATAAAGGATTGGTTTCCGGAAGATACCCGATATGTTTTCTTGCCGACATAGAATCTTTCAGAACATCTATATCGTTTATATAAACTTTTCCGCTTGAAGGAGGAAGGTAACTCGTAAGCATTTTCATAGTAGTAGTTTTTCCGGCACCGTTAGGTCCCAGGAAACCGACAATCTCACCTTCTTTCACTTCAAAGGAAATATCATCTACGGCAGCAAGGTCATCATAGAATTTTGTTAAATTTTCAACTTTAATTGACATAATTTCTTAATTTTTTTAAAATTAAACAGTAAATATAATTTAAATAGATTTTTTTTTCAAACCAAAAAGAAAGGGTGAAATACGGGCAAAGTTTCTATAGAACTAACTAAAGTCCTGAAGGCAGGAAGGAAGTCAGGACTAATGTCAGGGTTGTCGGTACACTGCCCGGCTAAATAGTACAACATTGATCAGAATTCATACTGTTTTTAAAAAGGTAATAAAATAAACATAGAAAGAAAGAAAAAATAAGTATAGATTTGTTTAATATGACAGACAAAAAGAAAACCTCACAGGATTCATATAAACCCGACTGGGTACCCGAGAATGCAGGACAGGAATTTGCTACAAAAGTAGTTAAAGGGAAAAGAATTACAGGTAAAACGGAAAAGAGACAAGGTGCAAAAAAGTTAAGGACATTATCAGTAGATGAATATGTCAGCGGCGTTTTAAAATGTGACAGAACAATTACAGCAAGGACAATAACATTAATAGAGAGCAATTCGCAGGAGCATTTCGAAAAGTCACAGGAAGTACTGAAGCGATTACTTCCCTATTCAGGAAAATCATTAAGAATCGGAATATCGGGAATACCCGGAGCGGGAAAGAGTACATTAATAGAGACTCTCGGATGTGATTTAATCAGGAAAGGATATAAATTAGCGGTATTAACTGTTGACCCGAGCAGTTCAGTCAGCAAAGGCAGTATACTTGGAGACAAAGTACGGATGGAAAAACTTTCGAGGGAAGAGAACTGTTTCATTCGTCCATCTCCTTCGGGAGGAATTTTAGGCGGAGTAGCGAGAAAAACAAGGGAAACAATAACAGTATGTGAAGCTGCGGGATTTGATATAGTATTAATAGAAACAATGGGTGTTGGTCAGAGTGAAATTACAGTTCGCTCAATGGTAGATTTTTTTCTTCTCGTATTAATATCCGGAGGAGGAGACGAGCTGCAGGGTATTAAGAGAGGAGTAATGGAAATTTCGGATGCGGTAGCAATAAACAAAGCAGACGGTGATAATTTAGAAAAGGCAAAACTTTCGCAGACAGAGTATTCATTAGCATTGAAATACATAAAGCCCATAACAAGAGACTGGGAACCGAAATGTTATCTTTGTTCAGCTTTGACGGGATACGGAGTTGACAATTTATGGGAAGAAGTGAAAAAATTCGAAAAAATCACGAAGCAGTCCGGATCTTTTGAAGAAAGAAGAAAAGCACAATCACTCGAATGGGTATTTACGATTATCGAAGAAAATCTGAAAGAAAATTTTTACAATGATAAGGCGGTTCAGAAAGAAATAACAAAAATAACCTCGCTGATACAAAAAGGTGAGATACTTCCGACCTCAGCAGCAGAAAAACTGCTGCATACATATTACAAGAAGTAAAATTCTTTTCTCGTTCTCAATGTCCCCTTCCTGACTTTAATTGAGAACGTCCCGATTTTTTCTCATTCTCCTGACTGTAAAACCTTAAAAGTTTATAAAAAAAAGCTGCATTGTGGCTACATCTTTTTTCTCGTTTCCTTAACTTTAGTAAAGTCCTCATTGGAAAAGAAAACAAATAACTTATTATCTCTGTTATCAAATATTATCGGCTATATAACCTTACACCAATTTGAATTTTCCGGATGTATGCTTTAAAGCATTAATAAATTATCTTTATAAATTAACCACAATTCTTTTTCAAAACAGTACATACGAGAAGCCGATTTGCAAAGCTTCTTTGACCTGTGTTTTAAGAGTCTGGTCTTTTTGATAAATCACATTCAACTGAAAATTTACATTGAAGTAATCGTTAATTTTTGCTGTAACTATATTATCCCAGTTTACATCCCAGACATCGAGAGAATTGAACCGTGAGAACAATCTCAATCTTCCTGAATAAATCATATTTTTCAAAAACTCATAATTCACTTCCGTAACAGATTCAATTCCTGTATTCAATTTAAATTTCTCTATTTTATCTTTAGTATCGGGGTCATCGGAATATTGATTGAATTTATTAGTAAAAGTTTCCTGCAAACCTACACCAAGCCTTGTTGAGAATACTTTTTCCTCATAAATAAATCCGATTGCCTGCGTAAGATACCCCGGGTCAAAGAAAGCCGAGACCTGTAATTCCGGACTAACGCTGTAATCAAAACCGTTCGCCATGCCTGTTCGAAGTTCGTTGCTGAAATAGGGATTAACTTTCCAGCCGATATTTTTAATCAGAAGATTTTCCAGATATAATTCATTATCGGTAGTAAAATATCTATTACTCGATTTAGCTCTTCCGTAAGCAAGTTTCAGGCGGTTCGAAAAGAACCACTGAGGATTTCTATAATGAAGTCCGAAATTAGCAAGACCTGACAGTGAAAACGAACTTTGTCCGCCCTGCGACCAGTTCTCGAAGCTAATCTGGTTGAAATTAACACCGACGATACCGCTGGGCGTCCACCCGTATTTTAAAGTTGTATCGATATGTTGAGAATAAGCATTTATAAATGCACCGAGAAACAGAAATAACGATAATGTAAAAATAAATTTTTTCATAATTTTATAAATTTAAAATTATTAATTATTTCATTTAATTTAATAATACCATATAAAAAATTCAATAAACTTTGTTTTATAACCAACATACTTTACAAATATCGAAATTTGCTTTAAACTGCTTATAATTCCCGCGAAAGTCCTTAGAACCAGATTTAAGCGCTTAAATACATATAAATGGTTATCATATCATGTTCATTTAATCCCTGCTTTCCCTGTTTTCACCCGACACCTGTCATCCCAGCGAAAGCGGGGATCCAAATTGCCTATAATCCTTGTTTAATAATATGTTATCCTGACTCTGAACTAATTTAAACCTTTGGATATTTAAATTTGTCAAAAGTATAGAATAAGTCTATTTAAATGAAAATTCTAATTAAAATAACAAAAAACAAGAATCAGGAGGGTACAAACATGAAATTTCAGGTTATTTATTTATTGTTTTTACTGTTCTTATTTGCGGTTATTCCGAAGTTATATTCACAGGAAATTGACTCAAGCGATATTACGATAATTGACAGCATAGATTTCCGTGAAAATCTGCTCGATTCTAATGCCGCATATAAGCAACTTTTTGATTCATTATCTTCCGAAGGAGAATGGGTCGGAGTAAAAAAATCCGAGTTGATTAAAGAAGCAGCAAACGACACAGATGAGGAATCAATATGCGACGAAGAAGATACAAAAATTATATACGTCTGGATACCCGGTTGTGCAACTATCGACTGGAATCCATATTCAAACGGAAGATGGGTATTTACATACGCCGGCTGGATATGGATTTCATATTATAGCTGGGGCTGGGCTCCGTATCATTACGGGCGATGGTTTTATTCTTATATTTACGGATGGATTTGGCTGCCGGGAAGATACTGGGCACCCAATTGGGTAATCTGGCGGCACTGGGGACCTTATGTAGGATGGTATCCTTACCCGCCGAGATTCCGCTGGAAAAACAAACACCGCAGATATGTGCATAACCATACTTTCCCGTCCAAACCGAAGAACTGGAGATTTGTCGAAAAGAAAGATATTGAACAACCGGTCAGCAATAAAACTGTTTTAAAAGGCAATCAGAATTTCGAACTGCTCACCAAATCGGAAAAAATAAAAGAAGTTAATTTATTTAAAGATGATGATAAAGAAATCAGATATTTCGGACCAAACGCCAATACAATATCAACAGAAACCGGAGTAACAATTGAGCCCAAAAAAATAAAATCTTCAAACGAATTTCCGAATACAAGGGAAGAAAAGAATCAGGTAAAGTATAACAAGAAAGAAGAAAATTATAATCCTCCGGAGGAAAAAAACTATAGTCCGCCTAAAGAGAAGAAAGAAAGTCCTCCTAAGGAGAAAAAATATTCTCCGCCCGAGGAAAAAAACTACTCT
>VGWA01000138.1 GCA_016873795.1 Ignavibacteria bacterium | reverse complement strand
TCTCAACTTAAAAAGTTTTTAATCATGTCACAGACATAATAAATTTGTTCGTTTTTCAGTTCCGGATACATCGGTAATGAAATCCCCTGTTCTGCCAGTGTCTCGGAATTCAGAAAATCACCTTTCTTGTAGCCGAGATGCGAGAAACACGGCTGAAGATGACAGGGAATCGGATAATGCAGACCTGTAGAAATCTCTTTTTCGGACAAATATTTTAATAGACTGTCCCTTTTTTCCCTTCCGCTCTTTACACGGATGACATAAAGATGATAAACATGTCTGGCATATTCCATCTCTTTCGGAAGTACTATTTGTTCTATATTACTCAACATATCATAATATAATTTTGCCGCTTTTCTTCTCATCTCAATCCATTTATTAAGATATTTCAGTTTAACCGATAATACCGCGCCCTGAATACCTTCCATCCTGTAATTATGTCCGTATGTAATATGCGTGTATTTTTGCTGTGAGCCGTGATCTCTCATTATTTTGAATTTATCAGCTAAAAATTCATCATTCGTGCAAACTGCTCCTGCCTCGCCATATGCACCAAGGTTTTTACCCGGGTAAAAACTGAATGAAGAAGCATAACTTAATCCGCCAACTCTCTGTCCTTTGTATTCTGCCATATGAGATTGAGCACAATCTTCAACTAAATATATAACTTGTCCTGTTTTCTTATGTTTGAATACTCCTGTGTTCTCTGATTCAAAATTTAAAATTGACAATTGAACATTGATATCTTCAATATCTGCAGGCTGTCCGTATAAATGTACTGCTACTATGGCTTTCGTTTTATTTGTTATTGCCTTCACAAGATTCGACGGGTCAATATTATAACCCGAAAGATGACAGTCAATAAATACAGGCTTGGCTCCGCAAAGTGTTGCACCCCATACTGTAGCGATAAAAGTATTGGCGGGTATTATGATTTCGTCTCCCGGCTGTGTTCCAATCGCCCAGAGACATAAATGATTTCCGTCAGTTCCCGAACTTGTTCCATAACAGTATTTGACATTATGCATAACGGCAAATGCCCTTTCAAAATCTGCTACGGACTTTCCAAGTATAAAAGATGTGCTGTCTAAAACATTTTGAATGGCGGAATTTATTTCCTCCCTGATGCTTTGATATTGTGCTTTTAAATCTACAAAAGGTACTTTCATGATTGTTAAGTTTTAAGGATTATGAGTCAATAATAAATTCTTTTATCTTGCATACAACAAACTCAATTTGTTGTTCTGTTAATTCAGGATAAATTGGCAGTGCAATGGATTTCTCCGCTGCAAAATTTGAGTTTGTATAATCTTCATCTCTGCAATTAAGATATGCAAAACATTCCTGCCGGTGAAATGGAACGGGATAATATATCTCGGTGCCGATTTCATTTTCTGTCAGATGTTTTCTTAATTCGTCTCTTTGTTCAACTCTTATCACATACTGGTTATATATATGATGATTGATTAAAGATTTTTCATTTTCGTAAACAGCTTTTGGCAGTAAAAGTTTGTTTCCTTCATTAAATTCGGTTACTCCTGTTTCTTTTGCAAGATTTGCATCAATAAACAATTTATTATACAAATAAGCATTTTGTCTTCGTTTTTCCGACCATTCATTAAGATGCGGCAATTTTACATTAAGTACAGCAGCTTGAATTGCATCCAGTCTGAAATTCCCCCCGATGATTTTGTGAAAATACTTAGGCTTTCCGCCATGAACACGTAAAATTTTGATTTTTTCATATAATATATCATTATTGGTAGTAACCATTCCACCGTCTCCGAAGCATCCGAGATTTTTACTCGGAAAAAAAGAAAAGCATCCTATATCACCGAGATTTCCGACGTTCCTGCCGTCTCTGTATTGCGCTCCGATAGCTTGTGCTCCGTCCTCTATTACTTTTAAATCATATTTCCTTGCAATTTCATTTATTTCTCTCATTTCTGCCGATTGTCCGTAAAGATGAACCGGAATTATTGCCTTTGTTTTTGAGGTTATCTTTTTTTCTATATCTTCCGGTTTAATATTGAAAGTAACAGATTCAATATCTGTAAAAACCGGAAAGGCATTCATTCTGGCGACTACCCCGGCAGTTGCAAAAAATGAATAAGTGGGAAGAATTACTTCATCACCCGGTTTAATGCCGATTGCCATCAATGCAATCAACAATGCATCCGTTCCTGAAGAAACGCCGACCGCATGCTTACAGTTTAAATATTCACAGATATTTTTTTCAAGTTTTTCAACCTCAGGTCCGAGAATAAAATGTTGTGACTCGGCAATTTTAATTAAAACATCGTCAATATCTTTTTTAATTGTTTGATATTGAGCTTTTAAATCCAAAAGCGGTATTCTCATAAGAATTATATTTAATTAGTGTTCTTTTTCATATTTCGTTTTCAGTAATATCCAAAACTTTTCCATTAATAAATTTATATTTTTTCTGTGACTTTTCACAAAACGATATTCCGTCTTTATTAAAGATAAGTTTTCTCCCTGCTTCACTTAACCATGCTACAATTCTTGCAGGGTTACCCACAACAAGAGCATAATCCGGAACATCTTTTGTAACAACTGCTCCGGCTCCTATAAAAGCATATCTACCGATTGTGTGGCCGCAAACAATAGTAGAGTTTGCGCCGAGTGATGCCCCTTCTTTTACAAGAGTTTTTTTATAATATTTTGCTCCTACTTGAGGATACTTACTTCGCGGATCAACAATATTCGTAAAAACCATCGAAGGTCCGCAGAAAACGTAATCTTCAAGAGTAACACCCTCATATACAGATACATTGTTCTGTATTTTAACGTAGTTTCCGATAATTACATTATTTCCTACATTAACATTCTGCCCGAGAACGCAAAACTTCCCTATCTTTGCTCCCGACTGTACATGGCTGAAATGCCATATTTTAGTTCCCTCGCCAATTTCGACATTATCGTCAACAACAGCATACTGATTGATGTAAAATTTTTGTTTTTGTTCCATACTACAATAAAAAAGTTAAAATTGTTAAAATCTTTTTTGTTTGAATGTTAAAAGGTTAAAAGGTTTAAGAGTTTAAAATATTCATCTGTGATTTTTTTAAAAAAAAGTTACAAAGTTATAAAGTTATAGAGTTATGATGAATAATATTTTTTTAGTGATTTTATTAACCCGAAAATTTGACTCCTGATTTTATTAATTTTTTGTGATAAATTATCAAACGTATTCGAATCAATATATTTTAAATTTGTCGATATAATAAATTGTGTTTCAATTTCAGAAAGACTTCCGGAAGCTATATATAAAAACTGAATAAATTCATTTTTATGATTTCTTCCAGCACATTCTGCTATATTAGAGGGAACAGATATTGCTGCACGCTTTATTTGACTTACCAGATTGTACAATTGCTCCTTGGGAAATTTCTTTGTTACTTCATACACATATGTTACAAATTTAATGCTATCTTTCCACAAATCTAAATCTTTATGAGTCATTTCTTTATAACTTCATAACTTTATAACTTCATAACTTCATAACTTTATAACTTTATAACTTCATAACTTTATAACTTTATAACTTTATAACTTCATAACTTTCCCTGCTTCTTCCAGAATTTTAAGCACCTCCAATGCACTTTTGCCGTCTGTTCTAGGCTGTCTTCTGTTTACTACACATTCAAAAAAATGTTTTTGCTCTTCTTCAAGAGGTTGTACATTATCAAAATTAATGACTTCATAGTCCGAATCAAATTTTTCGATAGCACCGTCGATATTTTTAAATCCTTTTTTATAGAACTTCAGCTTTTCATTTTTCAAAGTATCTTCAAAAACAACCATTCCTTCCGAACCAATGACGACAAGTCGATGTTCTTTGAACGGATGAAGCCAGCTGACAAATATATGGGCGTTAACATTACCTGGGTATTTTAAAATGGTAACTGTTGTATCCTCTATGCCTCGCTGCAAAAAACTTGCACCGCTAGCAAAAATACCTTCCGGTGAACTCCCTGTCAGAAATTGAATTACTGAAATATCATGCGGAGCAAAACTCCATAATATGTTTTCCTCTGTTCTTACTACTCCAAGATTTAACCTATTGCTGTATATATACTGCAGCTTACCTAACTTTCCGGATTCTAACATCCCTTTAATCATCAAAATTGCGGGATGATAAAGAAGTACGTGTCCGACCATCAATACAAGGTTTTTCTTTGCTGCCGATTCCATTAATTCTCTGCATTCATTAACAAAAAGAGTTATCGGTTTTTCAACTAATATATTTTTCCCTGCTTCGATGCATTTCTTTGCTATCTCAAAGTGAGTTTCTGCCGGCGTGGCTATAATAACCGCATTTACTTCTGTATCATTTAAAATATCTTTATAATTACTTGTCCGTTTGACTCTTTTATTTACTATTATTTTTTCGCTTTCCGTTAACATGTCATTTTTGCTGTCGCAAATCCAGACCAAGTTCCCCCCGGGAATAGATTCTGCGGTCCTCAGATGATTTTTTCCCCACTTTCCAAGGCCAATTGTAGCAAGTTTAATGTCCATACCCTGTTTAATTATAAAATTATTAAATGTTAAATATGAAATTCCGATTATATTTACTGCATATTTCTGTTTATCTTTACAAGACAGGCGGCAACTGATAATCCTACGCCGAACCCTGCAAGCAGGCAAATATCGTCTTTTTTCAGAAAACCGGAATTGTAAGCATCTTTTATCGCTATCGGGATTGATGCAGAAACCGTATTACCCTTGCTTTCGATATTTGTAAATGATTTATTCTTATCTATTTTTAAGACTTTAACAAGGGAATCCAGCGTCATTTTACTTGCCTGATGAAATATGAATTTATCAACATTGTCAATACAAATATTATTTTTTTTAAGCAGCCTGTTAATTACTTTGGGTACTTCAGAATTAATAAAAGCCCAGACACCCATACCGTCCATATAAATATTATTTTTCGTTCGGATATTTCCGTTTTCATCCTCTGTTTCAACCGATGTCTGATTCGATTTTGGCAATCTGCAGCCGCCTGCCGGTACTATAAACTTGTCATAATCCTTTCCGGAAGATGAAAATTCAAAATCAAAAATGTCGAATAAATTCGAATTTTCTGCTATACAGCTTACCGCAGCCCCGTCGCCGAAAAGCACCCTCGCTGACCTGTCCTTTTTATTTATAAATTTTGAATATGTGTCCGAGTTAATGAGCAGGATGTTTTTTAGCAATCGAGACTTAATGAAAGAATAACACATAGCAAGCCCGTATATATAACCCGAGCATGCAAGGTTATAATCGAATGCAAATAACTTCTTATTTATTTTGAAATGTTTTTGAATCAAATAAGCATTTGAAGGCATGATATAATCAGGAGATTGAGTGCAATATACAATACCGTCGAAAGTGTCGGGCTCTAAATTATACTT
>VGWA01000137.1 GCA_016873795.1 Ignavibacteria bacterium | reverse complement strand
AGCATGAATCCAGCTCCATGGACAACACACAGTGCATTTACAGCAGTTTTATATTCCGGTTCAAGATTCACGTATATTTCTCTTGCAAAATTTTTATATTTGACATAAACGACCTCATAATCAGGTTCGGCCACATCCGTAACATTTTTAAAAAATTTCTGCAGAATAAAGTTAACTCCCATAACGCCTCCGAAAACAAGATTCAGCATTGCTTTATTATTTTCGAAATAATTCATCAGTTTTTCCACATTCCTTTCTGCGTTTTTATCAGGTTTACCGAAGATAACTTTGGTCAGATAATCATTATCAAAAATCTCATCAAAATTTTCGAGCAAATAATCATTATTTTTTTCTATGAAATCCTTCTGTACGCTAAAAAGTATATAGCCGTTTATTTTATCACTTCGGATTGACGTAACGGTAAGTTCAAAGATTAAATGCATCAGCAATCTTGAGTCAGTATGTGTTATTTCAGTTTCCGAAGGAGTGGTCAGAATTTCATTCCCATGATATACCGAATATCCGTTTTGAACGCTTACCAGATCGAGTTTCTGGCAATCTATTAGTTTAATTTTTTCGTATACGGTATTATTCAGATATTCTTTCATAATCATTTTGATATATTAATAATTTGACCATTCTCAAAAATTCTGTTAGCGATATTTTTAATTCCTGCGGGAACAGATATATAGAGTTTCCTTGCAACATCATAATTGACACCTATCGTCATCGTCTTATATTTTTCAAACGGTATATCAGCCGGATTAGTCCCTTTCAGAATTTTATCGCATATATGTGCAGCCTGCCATCCGCTTGTCTGGTATTCATAGCCGTAGACCAGCAATGCGCCTTTTTTCAGACATTCCACATCGGCTGTAAAAATCGGAATTTTCGAGTCCTCCGATACTTTAGACACAGACTCGAAGGAATCGAAGACAGTAATATCCGGAGTAAGAAAAAAACAATCGATATTTTTATGCACAAGTGACATAGCAGCCTGATAAACATCACCTGAATTCGTTATTGTAGCGCCCTCAAAAGAAATCTCATGTCTGTTATGGAGTTCTTCATGAATCCTATCAACATAGAAAACCGAGTTAGGGAAAGACGGATTCCATACAGTACCGATTTTAAATTTCTTATTAAAGAACTTCGAAACGACATCCAAAAATCCGTCAACAGGCAGAGCACCATAAACGCCTGTTACATTCGGAGCATGTGAAGAATCCGAACTACCCACTCCCAAAATAAACGGATCTGCAACAGTTGCAAAAACAACCGGTATATTTTTGATTTTATTATATGCTGCCTGAGTGGAGGCGGTAGAAATAGTAAGTACAATATCTACTTTCTGTTTAATAAAATTATCCGCAATCGCATTCAATGTTGGCAAATCGTTATTAGCATTCATTTCTATGAACTCAATATTTTGTCCGTTTACATACCCAAGTTTATTCATTTCCGAAATAAATCCGTCTCTTGTATTAATGAGAATATCGGCATTACTCCCAATCATAATTCCTATTTTCGTTCTCTTCACATCCTCCTTCAGATAATCTTTCACGGTAAAAAAAGTCACCACAAGAACGATAAGAATAACAAAACACACCAGCACAGATTTTTGATTTCGTGCAAAAAATGTTTTAATACTTTTTTTATCCGCAGATTTTTGTGACAGAGTAAGTGCAGACGAAGCAACAAGAATAATCAGAACAAACACCGCCATAATCAGTTTCAGGTCATTCGGATTCAGTCCTGCGAACAGGGCGAGTGCAAACATCAGTCTGAATATCAGAGAGCCGACCACCACACTGAGGATTGTCAAAAAGACAGAGCGGGATTTAATCAGCGATTCGCCGATGATAACAGCAGCGAGACCGAAGACGATAGAGCCGATACCCATAGTAATATCTGCAAATCCCTGATATTGAGCAACGAGTCCGCCCGAGAGTCCGAAAAATCCGTTAGCCAGCACAATCCCTAATATTTTAAATTTATCAACATTAACCCCGTTTGCTTTAACCATTTCGGGATTACTTCCAGCGGCTCTCATAGCTATGCCGAGGTTAGTTTTAAAAAACAGCGACAACAGAATCCAGAACACCGAAGTAAAAGTAATAAGACAGACAGTCAGCCACAATTCCTTATTCAGTCCCGGATTAACAGCATAGAAAACGTCCATAAAACCCGGCGTATTCATCAGCGGAACGTTGGATTTTTTCATAATTCTCAGGTTGACGGAATACAATCCTGTCATAACCAGTATAGCGGCAAGCATCTCGTTGATTTTAAATTTCGTATTAATGACAGCTGTGAGGAATCCCGCGAACGCTGAGGCAACGAATCCCATAGCCAGAGCAATATACGGATTAAACCCCGAAAAAACCGCAACTGCGGCAACAGCGGCACCTGTAGTAAAACTCCCATCCACTGTTATATCGGCAAATTTAAAGACTTTATAGGAAATAAACATTCCGAAAGCCAGAAAGCCGTACAAAAAGCCAAGATTTATTGAACCAATCCAGAGTTCCATTTATTCTTCTTCCAAATTCACAATACCGAACAATCCGTTTTTTAATCTTGATTTTCCGATGAGATGCTGAACTTTACAAATATTGAAATTCGAAATAATTCTGTGCAGCTCATTTTTATAACTTCCGATTTTTTTACACAGCAGTCCCGCATTAAAAATCGCAGCATGAAAATGATAGTTTAAATTCTTAGCATAAGCAGTAAGAGACTTATTTTTTAATTTCGTAGGATTTCTGACAATAACACCCGCACAGGCTACAACATTATTTTTAAATTCATATTCAATCGAATAGTCAAACCATTCGTTAAATTTATCTTTATCGAATATATTTCCAGACAGAGGTTTATTATCAATGACAGGTACTTTTTTAATATTCATAGTATATAGTCCCGCGCTTTCCGCAAGCAGGGCTATTCCAAAGACGGGAGAGTCTGATACACAGGGTACAGAAGTTACCAGTTCATCGAGTGTAACAAATTCATTTATTGCCTGAAAGCAGCATTCAGCCGAAAAATTTCCTTTAAACCCGAATCCGGTAAGAAATTTATAATTTGCCGTATCGTCGCTTTGAGAATCAAGCATATAGTCAACATACGGATTCTTTACAGCCGGGTACGAGAAAAAATTATTATCGAGTACAACTGATTCTCCGAAAAGCATTTTATATTCCCGGTAATCATCCCCCATCACTGCAACACCGAGAGCATAGTCTAAATCATCTTTCAGCACAGTCACGACATCGCTTTCAGAATAAGAAGAATTTTCGATTTTAGTCATCGTGCCTAAAACACTCAATCCGTATACCTCATCGTTCAATTTAACATAAGAAATCTTTATATTTTCATTTTCCACCGTCATCAGATTTCCGCATTCATTTTCTACAGCCGGGACATTTTTCCATTCAATTTCAGTACGGTAAATTTTGAAGAAATTAACCAATCCGCTGACGGAAAATATTTTATACAAATTATCGGAAACCGACAGCAGAATAATTTCACCCGAAATATTTTTAAGTATTTTCTGAACTTTGACAAACACTCCTATACCCGCACTGCTGAGATAATTCACATTGGAAAAATCAACCGCAATAATTCTGCCTCCTTCTTTCGTCAGCCTGTCGAATAGTATATCGAGTTCAGGCGCAGTTTGTCCGTCAATTCTTCCGTACAGAATAAGCGTTGTATATTTTTCCGTCTTATTAACTTCGAATTTAAGCATAAACAAATATTAAATTTTACTCAATGCTTCTTCAAGCGACGGAACAATTTGAAAGATAGTCGATAATCCGGAGATATCGAAGATATTTTTAATTTGTTTCTGCATACCAGAGAGAATCAAACTTCCGTTTTTACTCTTAATTTTTTTTGCGGTAATTATAAGTACTCTAAGACCGGCACTGCTGACATAATCCATTCCCTGCAGTTCAAGAACCAATTTTAAAGCGGTACTGACCTGCACAGCTGCATTTTTTTCCGGCTGTACATCGATTAACGGAAATATTTCATTCTCATAAAACAAAGCAGTATTCGTATCCAGTTTCCCCGTGATATGAGCAACAGAGACATCTCCTTTTTTTTCCAAATTAATTTTCATTTTTTGAAAAAGATTTTTTTATAATTAAAACATTAAAATTATTTTCCCGTTTATATACAATTTCATCCATAAGATTTCTGACTATATGAATTCCCAATCCGCCTATTTTCATTTCATCGAGAGATTTCTTAATATCCACTTCCGGATAAGTCAGCGGATTAAATTCCCTCCCCTCATCTTTAAGTATTACACAGAGCAAATTACCTTCGACTTCCACGTCAATATCTATATAATGCTGTTCATTATCACCGAATGCATATGATATTATATTCGTAACGAGTTCATCAATTGAGAGAGTGACCTCATTGAAGACATCAGAAGGAACATTATTACGTTTACAAAACACATCCATAAACGGATAAATTTTTTTAAGTTCCTGTTTATTGTTTTCAATTTTGAGATTTTGTTTTTTCATAATTTTAAAATTTTTTCAGACAAACAATTCCATAAAAAACCACAGATACAAAAGTTCAGATTACGGTCCGAAATATCTCAGTGCAAGTGCTGTAATATCATCCGACTGGGGAACGCCCATGGAAAAATTATTTACGTCCTCAACCACACTTTTAACTATGTCCGTAATATTTTTTTCATTCACGTTTTCAAGGAATTTTACGAGCCGTTCTTCGGAATACAGTTCATCCGATTCATTAAATGCTTCGGTAATACCGTCAGTATATAGAAAAACAGCATCACCCGGTTCGAGTTGAAATTTATCCTGAGAATATGTTACATCGTCGGCGATACCGAGTACGAGTCCAGAGGGAACCTCTGCCAAAGCCGCACTGCCGTTATTTTTAATAATGACAGGCTGATTATGTCCTCCGTTGGAAAAATCCACGACTCCTGTTTTAACATTTATTATTCCGTAGAAAACGGTAACGAACATAGATGACGTACTTTCATTGCACAGGAGGTTATTCGCATAGGTAAGGCATTCCGCAGGCTGCATACCTTTGAGACCGGTAGCACGAATAAGAGTGCGGCTCACAGCCATAAAAATTGCAGCAGGAATACCTTTTCCAGATACATCTCCGATTACCAGTCCAAGTCTGTCTTTATCAATCAGGAAAAAATCAAAGAAATCGCCCCCCACTTCTTTAGCGGCAGTCATTGACCCGAAAATTTCGAATTCCTTCATTTCGGGAAAAGGCGGAAATACTTTAGGAAGAATCGCCTGTTGTATATCACGGGCTATATTTAGGTCTCTTTCTATCGATACGAGTTTTATATGTTCCATCTGAGCTTTTCTAAGCAGCTCCACTTCCTCGATAGTTTTTTTAATTGTAACCTCGAGGTCATTG
>VGWA01000136.1 GCA_016873795.1 Ignavibacteria bacterium | reverse complement strand
TTTAATGAAATTATTAATACCTCAAAACCCGACTCCAGCAAAGTATTTGTATATCTTCTTATCCGTGAGTCTTTCGGATATTCATCAAAAAAAACATGGCATACTCTTTTCATTGGCTCAAAAACCGAGATATTACTTTTATTATTTTTAAAGATGCGGTACCGTCGCCGTAATAATTTTTCGGAAATTTCAGCTTTTCATTCAAAAACTTTTGTTGTGCTTTGATAAAATCTTCTTTGTTGCTGCCGATAAGAATATTAACGCCTGCTTTAACAGTTTCAACCCATTCGGTTTCATCTCTTAAGGTAATGCATGGTACGTTTAACATAAACGCTTCCTTCTGGACTCCTCCGCTGTCTGTAATAACAGTTTTTGAATTTTTCTGCAAAAATATGCTTTCAAAATAATCTATCGGTTCCATAACATTTACTTTTTCCGGTACTTTAATTCCGGCTTTCCTTATAATTTCAGCCGTTCCGGGATGAACCGGAAAGTATATTTTATGAAATGAATGTTTGAATATATTAAGTAAATTCTGCAGATATCCGCTGTTTCTTGTGTTTGATTGCCTGTGTATCGTAAGAAAATAATACGCAGAATTAACAAATTTGAATTTCCTCGTTAGCTTTTTCCTATCGATAATTTTCTGACTCTTTAATAACAAATCCTTCATAATATCTCCGGTAAGATAAACACCCCTCGATATTCCTTCGCGTTTGAGGTTATTAACTGCTGTATGTGTAGGACAGAACAGCAATTTTGAAACATGGTCGCTGCAAATTCTGTTTATCTCTTCGGGCATACAAAGATTAAAACTCCTAAGTCCGGCTTCTATATGCGCCACAGGAAAATTAAGCTTGGAGGCAGTTATAGCAGCAGCAAGGGTTGTGTTCGTATCGCCGAATATTATTACAAGACCGGGCTTCTCATTTAATAAAATATTCTCCAGCCGTGTCATAATCCTGGCTGTCTGAACTGCATGTGAACCGGAACCTGCATTAAGATAATAGTCGGCTTTCGGAATATTTAATGTTCTAAAAAAGGAATCAGACATGTTGAAATCATAATGCTGGCCGGAGTGCACAAGTATTTCCCTGAAATTCTTTTTTAGATAAGAAGATACGACTGCATATTTGATAAACTGAGGTCTAGCCCCTACTACGGTTAAAATCTTTGCTTTTCTCATTTACGCCTTTTCTGTAAAATGATTAAAACCCTTTTAGCATTACAATTTTAAAAAAAAGTTTTTATACCATTTTTCGAATGTGTACAGCAGAAAAATTTTTCTCTCGTTTTGTTTCTTTTTCAAAAAATGCTGTTCAATTAATTCCTTGATATATTTAATATTAAATAATTCCTTGCAAATTGATCCATCCCCTGTTAATTCATGTTCTATAGTTTTACTGAAGTCGGATCTCAGCCATTCGTCCATCGGTGTTTCAAAACCAAGTTTTTTTCTTTTAATAATGGATGAAGGAAGCCACCCTGTAACAGCTTTCTTATGTATATATTTCTTTTTAAAATTTCGTATTTTTAAATCCGGAGGAATTGTTTCAAGAAATCTGATTAATTCGATGTCAAGATACGGTACTCTAACTTCCAGTGAATTTGCCATTGACATCTTATCCGCAATAATTAAAAGATTATCCGCTAAGTTCAACCGCGTATCGACAAATAATATCTTAGAAAGAGAGTCGAAGAGTCCGGGACACAAGGCAATATAACTTTCAATAATTCTCTTGCTGAGATCAGCTTTTGAATAGTTTTTTATGAGTAAAGACTGTTCATCACTATTAAATATGGAATTTATTGATAAGTGGCGGTCGGGAACAGTTCTGTATTGTTTTGCGGAAATAAATCTCGATAGACTTTCCTGCCTTGGAAAGAAATACTTAAGAAAATTTATGTTTAAGGGCTTTATTATTTTTCCGTATTCACTCAGTATTTTTTCTCCCATATACCTGTTGTATCCGCCCAGCGGTTCGTCAGCTCCCTGCCCGGAAAGTGCAACTTTTACATGTTCTGAAGCCAGTTTAGAAATAAAATAAAAAGCTATAATCGAGGTTATTGCTATCGGCTCTTCAAGCAGATACAATGATTCATCAAAGAAATCAAGATATTGTTTTTTGTTGATAATAAGTTCAAAGTGTTCTGTGTTAATAAAATTTGAGTTTTTTTTGGCATACAATAATTCATTATACTTTCCCGTTCCTTCAAATCCGATTGAAAATGATTTGATTTTATTATGATTATTTCTCTTCATCAGATACCCGACAGTAGTCGAATCTATTCCACCGCTTAATAATAAACCTACTGGAACATCACTTAGCATCTGTCTTTTAACAGAACTTCTCAATATAGCTTTGTAATTTTCGATGCATTCTTTATCTTTTAGTGTGGAATCAATTTGATAATATTCGTTTATGAATTCACCTTTAGTAGTACATCCATCAGTTCCGATTTTAATATAATGGGCAGCTTCTAATCTTTTTATTTCCTTTATCATTGTAAAAGGCGAGGGAACAAACCTGAATGTTAAATAAAGGTATAATGCATCTTCACAGAGATTTCTTGTTAATAGGCCCGATGCATATATTGCTTTAATTTCAGAAGCAAAAACAAGACGCTTTCCGTCGATGATTGTATAATATAACGGTTTTACACCATATCTGCTTCGAGCAAGTATCAGCGCATTATCGATAGTATCATATATTCCGAAAGCAAAAATTCCATTTAAATAACTGAAACCTTTGATACCGTGTTCCAAATAAATATTTAAAATGATTTCTGTGTCGGATTTTGTTCTGAATTTATAACCTTTCTTTTCAAGAGAAACCTTCAGCTCGGGAAAATTGTAAATCTCACCGTTATATACTATGCAGACTTTTTCATAATAATCAAGCATCGGTTGTTTACCGCCTTCGATATCAATTATGCTTAACCTGCGATGAGCAAATCCGAGCCGTTTATTTTCACTGAACCAGAATCCTTCGTCGTCAGGTCCACGGTGAACCATCTTCCGAGCCATATTTACAAGTAAACTCTGCTCAACAGGTTCATCAACTTTAAAATTAAATATTCCGCCTATACCGCACATATAAAGTGAAAAGTGAGAAGTGAGGTGAATAGTAAAGTGATAAGAGTGAAGTGTAATTTGTTATATTTTCGGATTTAAGCATACTATACCGAACATATAAAGTGAAAAGTGAGAAGTGAGGTGAATAGTAAAGTGTTAAGAGTGAAGTGTAATTTGTTATATTTTCGGATTTAAGCATAGGTATAGTTCCAAGTAAACCGATTTTAATTTATCCGCAATTTTATCAATAGATATCAAAGAAACAATATCTCGGGAATTGTCAGAGCGTTTTCCAGAATTTAAAACCTTAAAAAGAGAATCTGAAATCTCTGCGGGATCATCGGATTTTACAACATAACAATTATCGGCTCCGCATAATCTTTCCCCTGCATCTCCAACATCAACAGATACTACAGGAAGATTACAGGCCATTGCTTCCTTGATTATATTTGGTGAACCTTCCTCTGACGAAGTCAATAAAAGACAATCAACAGCATTCATATATTCTGCTACCGTTTTTTGATCTGAATTGCTTAAATATAACAATTCCGAATTAAAAATTTTCTCCCTCAAAAAATATACCGCTTTTTTGGCTAAAAAATACCTTTTCTCCGGATACCATGGATTCCCGCCGAATAATATATATTTTTTTTCTTCACAAAGATTTAAATCTTCAAATTTGACTTTAAAGGGTTTAAACAAATCTAAATCTACTCCGTTAGGTATTACCTCCATACTCCTGACATTAATTATTTCGCTTAATTTTTGTGATTTAACTATGGTAAAAGTAACCAGACGGGCTAACAAACGCGAAAACTGCTTATGAATAACAGCCGATAAAAATCTTTTTTCCCCTTTCACGTCTACTTTACCGTACACATCGCTTCCCATAAACGAAACAATAAGAGGTTTATTGAATACGGCAAATCTTGCAGTCCATCCACAATACATATAATGAGCATGAAAAATATCATATCTGTGAATTTTTAAATGCCTTCGTAATCTGAATATACCTGAAAAATATTTTTTAATACCTTTACCTTTCAGTACAAATACGTCAACATTAATTCCTTTATCTTTGAGCGATTCAATTTGCGATTTAATAAAAATTCCTGACTGCGGATCTTGCTCCGTAGGGTAGTTGCCGACAATATTAAGTACTTTCATTAAAACATGCTTTTTACAGTATGTGCAATTCCCTCTTCAAATCTTACATTAACTTTAAATTCCATTAACTTGATAATTTTTGTTATATCTGCCTGGGAATGCTTAACATCCCCTGTCCTTTCCTTCTCGTATATTGGTTCGATGTCTTTTCCTAATACTTCGTTAATTTGCCTGACAAGATCTATTAAATTATATCTCTCTCCGCAGGCAACATTGAAAATTTCTCCTGCGGCTTTATCCGATGTGCATGCAAGGATATTAGCTTCAACATTATTGGATACAAAAGTGAAATCTCTCGATTGTTTTCCGTCTCCAAAAATAACAGGTCTTTCATTTTCTTTAATGACTTTTATAAATTTTGGTATAACGGCACTGTATTGCGAATTCGGGTCCTGGTTGGGACCAAATACATTAAAATATCTTAAACAGACTGTCTCAAGTCCGTAGAGTTCGTAAAAAATCTGGCAATAACGTTCTGCAGTATACTTCGACAAAGCGTAAGGCGATAAAGGCATAACCTGCATGTTTTCCCTTTTCGGAAGTTCGGGATTGTTTCCGTAAACAGAAGAAGAAGAGGCAAAAACCACCCTTTTAACACCGTAATTCTTTGCTGCTTCGAGTATATTAAGAGTCCCGAGTATATTTACTTCATTTGTTGTAATCGGGTCAATTATTGAACGCGGAACAGACGGCAAAGCACCCTGATGCAAAATGAAATCTACACCCTTAACAGATTCATATACAATATGAAAACTTCTTAAATCGCCCTCGAAAAGTTCAAAGTTTGGATTATCTTTGAACCCCAGTAGATTTTCCCTCTTCCCTGTTGAAAAATTATCCAGTACCCTCACTTTTTCTCTTCTGTTGAGAAGTTCCTTCACTAAATTGGAACCTATAAATCCCGCTCCTCCTGTAACAAGATACTTGAAAGCCATTCTTATTTTTTAATTTAAAATTATCTTTTTAAGCACAAATAACATCCAGATAAAGTTACCAAAATCATACTCTCCGTTTCTGTTAATCTCAATAATTTTTTTTATTTCAGTCTTATTCAAGCCGAAATCTTCGGTGTGTAGTTTTTCTAATTTGTCCTGAAATTCTACGGATTTAAACCACTCTCTTAACGGAATTCCAAACCCTTTTTTATGTGCCTTCAAAATCTCAGACGGAAGTGCCTTTCCGATTGTATTTCTTAAAATATATTTTCTTTCATAACCCTTAAGTTTAA
>VGWA01000135.1 GCA_016873795.1 Ignavibacteria bacterium | reverse complement strand
ATATACTTTACTATTTAATATTTGTTAATTACTTTTTATATTTGTATTAACTTTAAAAAACACGTCAATGAAATTAAATTCTTTTATTAAAATATTAGCAACAAGTATTATTTTCACTTTTGCGAACTTGTTATTCGTTAATCATTCTGCTTATTCTCAGGCGGGCAATGTTTGGTTTACAACGATACTTAAAGAAGCCTTTTTTGACAAGGGGGGGAATCCACTTACCGGTAAAGGCGTACTAATTGGAGATGTAGATTCTGGGATTGATGTATTTCATCCCATGTTTTTCTTTGCTGACGGCGGAGAGTTTGAGTGGATTGACGTTAACGAAGATGAACTTTTTACCCAAGGTATTGATGGTGTAGATTTTAATAAAAATGGAATTGTTGATGAGAGCGAAAAACTGATAGTTCTTGAAATTAAAGATAAAACCATGGGTAAGGTTTTAAAGAATGACAAAAAGAAATTTGAGCCGGATTTGGATTTCCTTTTTATGGATGAAAATAATAACAGTAGACGAGATTATGGTATAAAAGACGGATTTACAGAAGAAGACGCTACATACGGAGAACAGTTATTTGTTGCAGTTGATAAAAACAGAAATAATATTCTTGATCCCGGGGAAAAAATTATAGCTCTTAAAACGTCAAAAATCCGTGCAGTAAGAGAGAAGAATGGTACGATTAGAAGAAGAGGGATAGACCTGATTTTAACCGAACCCGATACAATAGGCCATGGGACGGGAGTTGCGGGGATTATACTTGGGGGACATTATGGAATACAACGATTACACGGTTTTGCCCCCGATGCCGAGATTGTAATGGCAAACATAAGTTATGATTATACGCCTCGTTTTGTTAGAAATTTTCCGGATATGATAAGATTTTTGAGAGATGAGAAAATTAATATTTTACTATTTGAAGACGGCGAATGGGCTTGGGAGTTTATGGATGGATCCACGGAAGAAGAGCAAATAACCGATGAGATGGCAAGAAATGGCATTTTAATTGTCGGGGGTGGCGGAAATCTGGTAACTGGAAATATGCATATTAAAGACACAATTCAAAAAGGAATCGAAAAAACCTATAATTTTACCTGCCCCGAAAAGTCATACAACGGAAAAAAAATTGACGGTGTCTTTCCGTCAATATTGTGGACAGAAAAAGATATTAAAATTAACGTGAAACTGACTACACCCGAGGGAAAAACTACAAATATCTTAAATGAGGGTTCAGAGTTTTTTACTCTTGGTAATTATAATATATTTTATTCAAAAGATATTTCACCAAGAGGAACAAGTATGTTTCGTTTTGGAATGTCTGAAAAAGATTCAGGAAGCGTCAAAGGAAACTGGAGCATTACACTTATGCCAGAAGAAAACGTTGTTATTGACGGTTATTTGGCGGATGTTACGCAAGAATGGGGTTATGTTAGCGAATGGAACAAGAGCTTATCTGATGAATCAACCGTTACTTTTCCTTGTACTTCAGACAGCACCCTTGCAATAGGAGCTTATGTAGTGAACGTTGTTTGGTTTCCAAGCGAGGAAATAGGAAGTATCTGTGCATACAGCGGAAGAGGATATAATATTAACGGAAAACCCGGAATAGAAATAACTGCCCCGGGACACAACACCTATACTGTCTCTACTGATTTTGGGTATATGGATTTCAGCGGAACAAGCTCTGCCGCCCCGCATGTGGTTGGAACAGCAGCATTATTGTTGCAGTATGATCCAACCCTTAACCACACAGATATCAAAGAAATTTTTAGGAAATCTGCTACAACAGATAGATTTACAGGAAAGGTACCTAACACAACCTGGGGATGGGGTAAATTGAACCCTGAAAACGCAATAAGACAACTAAAATCTAAAGAATAAGCGTTTAAAAAAGAAATTTTTATTTGCAGTTTCAAATATTAAAAGCTATAAAAGTCTCTTCAGACTACAAAAGTCTGAACCATAATTTAATAACAAGAAATAAAAAACTCAAGTTTACTTATCTTCTAATATAAAAACACCTCTCTTCAAACTACAAAAGTCAAAGTTGCAATGTAAATCATTCGAAGAAACTTACTTTAATTTATTTCTCCTCTGCTTTCAGAATACCTAAATAAGACTTTTGTAGTTTTTTTCCTCTACCACCAGGATAGGTAAATAAGACTTTTGTAGTTTTAAAACAACAGGACTTTGCTAAAGTCAGACCTGACTTTCAGTTGTAGTCTGACGTTTAGTTTATCCTTGCCTTTCTATTTTTATTTATACATATTTATGCTTTACAAAAGTCAAGAATTTTGTTAGCGTATGCCACACTACCAAAAACAATTAATTTTATTAATATTAATTATTATGTTGCTGTTCTCTTTTATTGTTGTGGAAAAAGTTTTCGCACAAAACACAAAAGGGAGCGATGCCGCTTATGCAATTTTTAAATATGAGGATTTTGAAAAACCTCAAGCATGTGGTTCTTCCTGCCATATAGATTTCTATCAGCAGTGGTTACAGATGATGATGTCGCAGTGTTATACACACCACTGGGATGAAATCGAATATTTTAACCTTGCTGTACCGCACGCCGACAAAGACCCAAAAGTTGCCGAAGTCAAAGCTGGCTGTAACGGCTGTCATGCCCCGGTTGCATTTTTGTCTGGGGATACACCACCGCCAAAACCTCACCTAAAACCAAGAGCAAACGAATCTGTATCCTGTGATGTATGTCATACTGTAACAGGTATCGACGGCGACATCCCGTTTAATTTCAACTTTATTTCAAACCCGGGCAGAGTTAAATATGGTAATCGCACCGGGGTTGTATCCCCTTATCACGAAACCAAAAAAAGTGAATTACTGACGAAAGGAGAATTTTGCGGTGCCTGTCATAACGAGAAGTCTCCTTATGGTATATGGGTAAAGTCAACACAACTTGAATGGAAAGAGGGTCCATATTATAAAGAAGGAATACAATGTCAAACATGTCACATGCCAGTAACACCAGGTAGAAATTCCTTGATGGGAGAGGAACACGATAACATTGCGCAACACCTTTTTCATGGTGCGCATGACCCCGGTAAAGTTAAAGGCACTGTTGAATTAAGAATACATCCGGATTTTAGAGAATCAGAATCCGGAGAAGAAATAAAATTAACGGTTGTACTTTTTAATGCTAAAACAGGTCATAAGTTTCCTACAGGTTCTGTGGAAGAAAGAATGCTGTGGCTTCACGTTGAGGCAGTAGATTCTAAAGGAAAAATATTTCATTTGAAAGTGGACAAAAAGGGTTTTCCTGGAGAGGAGTATACAATCTCATCGAATGAACTTGCTTATCAAGATATGGGTATTCCGCTTAACCTGAAAGATTTCAAGGGAATACAGAGAGATGGAATACCATTAGGGAACAGAATATTCCGTATGCCGTATTTTGACCCACAGGGAAGGATGACAATTATGCAGTGGAATACAGCATCTTTGGGATACGACTATCGATTTGGCCCAAGGGAAACTAAAATAGAAACGTTTAAGTGGCTTATACCGGATAATATAGAGCCGGGGGAGGTTATAATAAAAGCGGTATTGAATTACCAAAAATTACCGACCCCGGTAGCGGAATGTCTCAACGTTCCAATGGAAGAAGCGGAAATAATTGTAGTAAATATGCATGAAACAAAAATAGTGATTGAATAATAAATTAATTGATTATCAATACCAAACTAAAGTACTAAAGTCAGGCAGGGAAGTTATAAACCGAAAGTCAAGCAAGTAAACCATGAAAAAACTAATTACAACTTATCTTACAGTTTTAATTATCCTCCTTTTTCTAAATGAGGCATATTCTATTCCTGCTTTTGCAAGGAAATATAATATGTCTTGTAATGTTTGTCATTATGCACCGCCAAAACTCAGGCCATTTGGTGAGGAGTTTGCGGGCAACGGTTTTCAAATTCCGGATAATGAACCAAGACGCGCATATGGAGAGACAGGAGATGACGAACTGCTTCTGATGAAAGAGTTTCCACTTGCACTTAGAATGGAACTGTTCGGACAATATCAGAACGGGATTAAAACAAATGCAGATTTGCGTTCACCTTACATAGTAAAAATTATGTCCGGGGGAAATATTTATAAGAATATCTCATATTACATCTATTATTTTTTAAGCGAACGCGGAGAAATGGCAGGTATTGAAGATGCTTTTATTTCATTTAACGATCTTGCTGGTTCGGAACTCGATTTAACAATCGGTCAGTTTCAGGTATCAGATCCTCTTTTTAAAAGAGAATTGAGACTTGAACAAGAGGATTATAAAATCTATGCTACTTCTATAGGGAAATCTAAGGCGACTTTAAAATACGACAGGGGAATTGTGCTGAATTATGGATTAATAACCAATACCGATCTTGCGTTACAGATTATAAACGGAAATGGAATTGGTACTATAAAAACTTTTGACGAAGATAATTATAAAAATCTTATGTTTCGGGTTTCACAGGAAGTGATGGAAAATTTCAGGCTTGGTGCATTTGGATATTATGGTAAAGAGAAACCAAATAATATTAAAAACGAACTCTGGATGACAGGAGCCGACCTGACTATAGCATATAAAAATATTGAACTGAACGCACAGTATGTTTTCCGTTCTGACGAAAATCCTAATTTTGATGTTTTGACTCCCTCCGAGCACATAAAAACACATGGAGGGTTTGCAGAATTAATATTTTCACCTGACTTTGAGAAAAGTAAGTGGTTTGGATATTTTCTTTATAATAAAGTAGATTCACAATTTGATGAGATTGATTATGATAGTTACACAGGGGGGATTTCTTATTCGTTGAAAACAAATATCAGAATTATAGGGGAATATTCATACATTAAACAATCAAAAATTTCGCGTTTTACTGTTGGTATAGTAACAGCTTTTTAAGTTTGACATTAAAAAAGAGATATAGTTCGGTTTTTTCAACACAGGGACGAAACGGCTCAAAGGTAAAAACAGGAAAAAAACAAAAAATAATTCTGCATTCTGCATTCTGCATTCTGCATTAATAAAAAAGGGAAATGAGAAAACTGAGAAAAATATTTTCTTTCTTTGTGCCTCCGGATAAATGGCGAACACCCGTAATTTTAATTGTTGGTATATTTACAGGACTTGTAATTTTAGTTTTGTACCTCGGAAAAGCAGATTCTTACCTTTCTGATAATCCGGAAACTTGTATTAATTGTCATGTTATGTTCCCGCAATATCTTACATGGCAGCACAGTTCACACAACAGGGTGGCTATTTGCAATGATTGCCACGTTCCGCAGGAAAATATTTTTAGAAAATCACTTTTTAAAGCCACTGACGGCCTGAGACATTCGACAATGTTTACATTTCGTCTTGAACCCGAAGTTATAAGAATAAAAAATGCGGGTAAAAATGCGGTACAAAATAATTGTGAAAGATGCCATAATTATCTTTGGGACTATGTTAAATCCTGTAGAAACCTTGGGCTTACAG
>VGWA01000134.1 GCA_016873795.1 Ignavibacteria bacterium | reverse complement strand
AGGAAGAATCGCCTGTTGTATATCACGGGCTATATTTAGGTCTCTTTCTATCGATACGAGTTTTATATGTTCCATCTGAGCTTTTCTAAGCAGCTCCACTTCCTCGATAGTTTTTTTAATTGTAACTTCGAGGTCATTGAAGTCAACCGGTTTAGTCAGGAAGTCATAAGCACCGCGGTTCATTGCCGTTCTGATATTATCCATATCGCCGTACGCTGAGACGATAACTGTTTTCAGGGAAGGATTTTTCAGTTCGTTAATTTTAGACAGAAGCGTCAGTCCGTCCATTTCGGGCATATTAATATCGCTCAGTATAATACTTATATCCGGATGTTCGATTAATTTAGAAAGAGCTTCGAGTCCGTTATATGCAAACACAAAATCATATTCTCCTCCGCGAATTTGTCTTCTGAATTTTTGTCTGATAAGAGCTTCAAGATCCGGTTCGTCGTCGACAACCATAATTTTTTCAATCATTGGCACAAATTTTTATTTAAAAAAATATTATAAAAGCTGCAATAAGCATAGAGTAAATCACTTGCGTCCGTGTATTCTAACACAAGCGAGTATATTTCCTCCGGTTATATCCGGCAAAGAACAAAAATTTATCACACATTTTTAAAAATTTCTTTTTTCAGATTTTCGAAGTTAATAGGTTTAGTAAGATACATATCAGCTCCGAGTTTGCTTGCTTTTTTTTGCTTTTCATCATCGTCATACGCAGTAATCATAAAGACTTTAATCTGCGGGAATTTATCCTTGATTTTTTCGAGAAGTTCGAATCCGTTCATACCCGGCATATTGATATCCGACAGAATCAGAACGATATCGGATACATTTTTTTCCGAGAGATATTTAACAGCATCTTCGCCCGAGAAAGCAAATTCGAATCTCAATTTATTATTTTTTAATTCCGGACGAAACTTCTGATTAAACAGAGGTTCAATATCTTTTTCATCATCAACGACAAGAATTTTCATAAAAATAATAATTTATTTTTTCGGAATTACTATTACAAACTCGGCATATTCTCCTTCTTTTGAATCAACTTTAAATTCGCCTTTATGTTCATCAACGATTATATCATAGCTGATAGAGAGTCCGAGTCCGGTTCCTTTTCCGGTCGGTTTAGTAGTAAAGAAGGGATTAAAAATCTTATCGAGGTTTTCAGCCGGAATACCTTTACCGTTGTCTCTGATTCTGATTTCCACTTTTCCGCCGAGATTTGTAGTAGATATTTTCAGAACGGGATTATATTCCTCACCGAGTTGTTTTTTCTTCTCATTAGTCGAATAGCATCCGTTATTAATGATATTAAGGAACACACGGCTCAGGTCCTGCGGTACGACTTCGATTTTTTCTATTGTATCATCATAAGCGCGTTCAATTTTGACATTAAAAGTACTATCCATAGCTCTCATTCCGTGATAAGCGAGATTTACATATTCTTCCAGCAACGAATTAATATCCGTCGGAATTTTTTCGCCAGTTTTACCTCTTGAATGGAGCAGCATACCTTTCACGATACTATCAGCTCTTTTTCCGTGTTCATTTATTTTCCCGGCATTTTGTTTAACATCCGATAAGATATCGTTAATATAATTATAATCTGTTTCTTCTATTTTATTTTTAAGTTTTTCAATTTCTTCGCCGAGTTCCTTTGCGAGGTCAAGAGTCAGTTCCGAAAAATTATTTACAAAGTTAAGCGGATTTTTAATTTCGTGGGCGATACCCGCCGTAAGTCCGCCGAGCGAAGCCATTTTTTCCTGAATTATCAGTTGCTTTTGTGTATCTTTTAACTGAAGGAGTGTTTTTTCCAGTTCAATATTTTTTTCACTTAATTCTTTAGTTCTGTCGGAGACTTTAATTTCGAGTGTCCGGCTGTATTCTTCCAGTTTTTCATTTGAAATTCTCAATTCTTCCGAAGTATCGACGAGTACTTCGATAGTTTTATTAAGTTCCGATTGCATAAATCCGAAAGAAGAGCAGAGTTTTCCGATTTCATCTTTAGAGTATATTTCAGGCAGTGAAACGTTAAAATTCCCTTTAGCAAATTTATCGACTGCGGCAGTAAGTATTCTCAGCGGTTTAGTAATGGAGCGTGAAATCAGCACAACGACAATAAGCAGGAGTACTGAGCCTCCCAGAGCAAAATGAATTACTTTACGGAAAAGCTGATTAATGTCAGCCATAAACTCATCAACCGGAATCACAATACCGAGCGACCATCCGGTATTTTTCATCGGAGCATAGGCAATCCAGCTGTTTTCGCCCGATGCAACATTTTTATATTCCACATCATCCAATCCCGATTCACCATTAATCATTTTTCTGCCTATTTCCCTAAGATGCGGAAGATTTTTTTCTATCGAGATTGTAAACAAAGTTTCGTTAAGTATAAGATCGGAGTTAGGATGGGAAATCATTTTTCCGCTTCTCGAAATAATAAAGGCATATCCGGTTTTAAAAATTTTAATACCGGAAATAAAATCCTTAAGCCATTCAAGCGAAACGTCGGCAGTAACGACACCGATAAATTTTTTCTTACCGTTTATATTTTCATACAGCGGTGCTGAGAAAGTAGCCATCATAATATTACCGCCGCCTTCATCAAAGAAAGGTTCCGACCAGATATTCCTATCAAGTTCTTTGGGAATCTGATACCAGTCCAGATAGAAATAATCATACGATTCGCTTCCGAGTATAACGAGAGTATCTCTGTTTCCGCTTCGGTATGCATAGGCGCAGAAATATTTTTCGTTTTGTCCGAAGAAATACGGTTCGAGCGAAACCGTCATACCGTAAACTTCCGGATTATTTTTAAGAAATATTTCAAGATAACCCGTTATTTGTTTTTTGGTCATATTTTCCGATTCGAGGATTCTGGCAAGATTAAAGGGAAGTTCGGCAATAGGATTCAGCATGGCTTCGACTTTATTGATAGTAGCATCGGTAAGATAATCCACATTTTCCTTCAGGTCTTTCTTAATAATACCTTCTGAAACTTTATAGTTATAATAAAAAATTCCGGTAAAAATCAGATACACACTGACGAAGATGAAGAAAATCATCTTAAATGTAAGGCTTCGTTTCCGGAAAATATTTTTCATGATTCAGGGTTGTGTATTATAGTAATAAGTTCTGACAAAGAAATTTTTAAATTCAGGAGCGGTTTTTATATAATTTTCTTTTTTCATTTCTTCGACTACCTTATAATAATCTTTTTCATCGAGCAAACCCGCATTTTCATTTTTTCCGTGATGGAAAATCATTTCATTAAATTTTTCCAACATCCACTTCTGATGAGGATAATTATAAGGTAAATTAGCGGATTTCATTTTTTCTTTTACAATTAACAGAGTTTTTTCGGGATTAAGAAAAGACCACTGCCATCCCTCGAAAGTAGCTTTAACAAAGTAGACATAAGAAACAGAATCCGCAAGAAATTTCTCTCTAAAGCAATAAATGCCTTCTTCCGGAAAGTTAAGGTCATAGTCATAATAGAAAAAAGTTGTGAGTTCGTCCGGATTCAATCCCGAATTAATAATCGTATTATACTCATTATACCACATTGCCGTAGTAGCTTTAACGCCGTTCAGAAGGAACAGATTAATCGAGCCGAGCTGCGGAACGAGAGTAACGTTAACATTATATTTTTTAAACAGCGCCATCGGCTGGATAATATAATCGCCTCCCCAGACACCTACTTTCGAATTATTCAGGTCTTCTATTTTAGAAACGCCGCTCGACTTTTTTGCGATAAGCATTAAAGCGGATTTAGGGAGGATTTGCGCTATATTAATCAGATCAATTTTTTTCTCGATAAGCTGCAGAGCATTAGTCAGCCAGAGCGAGGCAACGTCGGCGTTATTTTTTTCCATAACATCCGATGCTTTATTATTAGGACCGCCGTTAAGAATAACAAGGTCAATTCCATATTTTCTATAGAAACCATTTTCATATGCCGCATAATATCCTGCGAACTGAGCCTGCGGTGACCAGTGGGGAATAAACACAAGTTTTTTGGATGGGATATCTTTATAAAGTTCTGGATTTAATTTAACGAGCGAGTCTGAATCGGAGATATTTTCTTTCTGTATTTTTCCACAGGAAGCGAAAAAAAAAGAAATAAAAATTACGAGCAGAAAAGATATACTATAGAGCCGGTCAGACATAACGCGGATAATATTTGTGTAAATTTTATGTATTAAAATAATGTTAAAACTTAATTTTTACAAGTTAATATAAAAAACATAGGGATTATATAATGCAGAATGTAAAATGCAGAATGCAAAATTAAAAAAGTTAAGAGTTAAGGGTCAAGAGTTAAGAGAAAGAATTTTGACCGCGAAATTAAAGTCCTAAAGGCAGGCAGGCAGGCAAGTATGGGATGACAGGTAGTGAAGTTCGGAAAGACCGGGAGTGGAAGTAAGGAATAATACGACCTGACCGTAAAAAAGGAATAGTGTTTAAATAAATATTTACTGATTTGTGAGTTAGTTACAAATCAAACATTTCATAAAATTTTATAAGTTTTAATATTCATTGTTTTTATATAAATTTAATTTTTAATTAAATTCTAAAAATTTAAGAAAGGGAAAGCAGATGTTTTTAAAGGAACTAACACCGTCGCAAAAGCATTCATTTCTGGTACTGGCTTCCGAGTTAATCAAAGCAGACAAGAGATTACATCCGTTGGAAAAAGAAATGTTCAGGATGCTCAGGGAAGAGATGAATCTTCCGAAAATTCCGGTAATAAGGAAAGCGGAATTGGGTTCGCTGAAGAGAGTATTCAGAAACAAGAGAGCGCTTGTAATTTTATACGTCGAGTTAGTATTATTAGCATACGCGGACGGGATTTACAGCAAAGACGAGAAGAAATTAATTGATAAAATCGGTAAAGCGTTCGGGATGCAGCCGGCGACAAAAGCGGCACTCGAAAAATGGGTAAAAGATTTACTTATACATCGAAAAAAACTAATGAAATTTTTCAAATAGAATAATAAAAGTAAATATTTAAATATTTACAGACATCTTTCGTTATCAAAATCCTCATAAAAGAAATAAAAATAATTTTCATTTATTCGGATACAGTTATTTTATTCATTTCAATTTAATATTTTACAAAGAAATTATATAATTCTTTTATAATTATAAGGGATGTTTACCTTACTACTATACTCCTAATAAAAATTATTAGTTTATACCATTGTTATTATAAAATTAACTTATCGGGTTTAAATTAAAAACTAATAAATAAAGTGTTAATTAAACGTATATATTCATTATTTAATGAATTATTTTACGTTTATTTTTTCGAAGGGAATATTAAACGGAGGATTTGATAATTGTTTTGAAAACCGTTGAAACGGTTTTTATGGTTTTTGATTTTCAATCCCACGACTAAAGTCGTGGGTTGTATTTTAAAATTGTTAATTATTGTGTTGATTTATTTCCTACTATTGAATTTGAGTTATTTAATCATATTGTAATTAACCGTTCGGGATTGGAAACCGTTAAAACGG
>VGWA01000133.1 GCA_016873795.1 Ignavibacteria bacterium | reverse complement strand
CGAATTCCCGGGTATATCATTATATACATTACTATAACGATGCTACTGATTTTTCCCATCTCGAAAAAGCTTATCAAATTAACCCCGGTAAACCCGATTTATATTGGGAATTCATAAAAGAATATACACTGACGGGAGAAAAACAAAAGTGCAACGGGTTTTGCAAAAAACTGTATGAAAGTAAAGATATCTCCACCGGAATCTATAATTTGAATTATAATATGTTGAATTCCGCATCACAAAATTCGATTTTATTTACCAGTGGAGATAATGACACATATCCCGCCTGGGTATTGCAGGAAGCAAAGGGTATAAGAAAAGATGTATTAATCCTTACAATGCATGGAACATTTTATAATCGCGATTACCTGAAATCAATTTTATTGGATAAAGGTATTGATATAGACGTTGAAAAATTGTCAAAAACAGACATTAACTCATATTTTAAGGAATTGGTGAATCTATTGAGAACTAACTATCCAGATATAATACATATTGCTCAAACAGTCGATAAGTCCTATTATGAAAACTTTAAGGATAAATTGTACCTGACTGGACTTGTCTTTACCTGCAGTGAAACTCCTTTTAACAGTGATGTTCACAATAAGGAAATAATTGAAAATGAACTTAGATTAGACTATTTGGAATATGACTGGTATGCCGATTTACATGTCTCAGAACCGTTGGTAAATCAATTAAATCTGATGTATATAGATCCTTTTCTGAAATTAGCTGAATATTATAAATTAAAAGGAAATAACGATTCGGCAATAAAATGGAAAAACAAAGCGTTATACCTCTCAAAAAGAGCTAATAATGAAAGAATAATAAAAATGATAGAAGATATGAATTGGTGAAGAGGTTAGCATAGCCCTGTATTTGACAGTCTGCCGCTTGAATTATTAATCAATATACCCGTTTCTCAAAAATAATTTTAAGTCGGAATTTCTATAATCCCTGCAATATATATTGTTATAAATTTATACTATCTATATATTAGATAATTATATACCAAAATAAAACCCGAAAATATGAAAAATATAATTTTAATCGCTTTAATATTCCTGACCCAAACCGTTTGTGGACAGGAATTTTTGCCCTCTGAAGAATCTGACCCAAAGAATTTTAACTGGATGAAGGGCTTCCTGCCTGCCCAAACTGAATTTGTGCAAGGAATATCAAAATTTACTTTTTTATCTCGAATTCCTCTCTTGACGGATGGAATTGTCCTGGGATGGAAATAATTTCCTTACACCCTACCACTCAAAGCATTGAAGGTAATTAAAAAATAATAATATGACAGGATACAGGAATATATAGTAAAAAATTACGGAACTGTATATATTTGTGCAATACATTCCTTTTAAACTCCGCTGAAATAAGAGTTTGAAAAATTATTCTAATGAACTTTCTTATTTGTTGAAACAAAAGACATTATTGAAACAGAAGAAAAAGAATAAAATAACCGTTGCAATTATCGGAGCAGGACCGGCAGGAATTGCAGCCGCAGTCCAGCTTAAGAGAGCCGGAATCGGTTTCCTGTTATTCGAAAAAAATAAACCGGGCGGTTTACTGAATAATGCTTCGTATGTAGAAAATTATCCGGGCTTTCCTTCCGGGATAAAGGGCGTTGACCTTGTAAAAAAATTTCTTGAACAACTGGTAAATCTTCATATAAAAGTCAGAACAGAAAAAGTCAGAAATCTTAGTCTGCTGAAGAAAGAAATCAGAATATCAACGGACAAAGGAGAATATTACACAAGCTATTTAATAATCGCTTCAGGGACTAAACCAAAAAAATTTCCTGCTGATAACGGAGATATAAAAATCCATTACGATATTACCTCATTAACCAAAACCCATAATAAAAATATTATTATCATAGGAGGAGGAGACGCAGCATTTGACTATGCGGTAAGCCTGGCGGAGAGAAATAACAAAATTAAAATTCTTCATAGAGGCAACTATCCTGTCTGCATCGCTTCCCTTTTAAGGAAAGCATCGAAAATTAAGGAGATTCATTATTTCGGTAATACGGAAGTAATAGATATTAAGAAAAGCACTTCCGAAGCACTATGCTTTAATAAAATTTCCCAAAAACATTATTCTCTTAAATTTGATATTGTTGTTGCAGCCATTGGAAGAGAAAGTGAACTGGGTTTTGCAGATAAGATGATTAAAAAATATATAGAATCGGAAAATAACAACCGTATCTTTTTAGCAGGTGATGTTATTAACGGTAAATACAGACAGGTTTCCATCAGCACCGGAGACGGAATAAAATGTGCAATGGAAATCATTGACCCGCCGGTTTTCGTTAGGCAGAGAAAACACCCCGAAACCAAATTAAAAATTCAACTTTAGTATTGATATGTTTCATTTTCCATTTTCCTCATATCCTCCGCCCGAAAATAAAGCACCTCAAAACGTTGAATTAAAATTAAGATATATTTTCAAACCGACACATAAGATTATATTGTAAAAAATTGACGCAATGCATAAATTATAATATTAGCAATAATAGGATGAACTTAGAATCAATTTAATAATTATAAAAAGTGATATATTAATAACTCCTTTGCTAATATCAAATTAAAATGAAAAAGTTAAAAACATTATTCATCAGCGGTTCTCTAGGGCTTGGACACATTTACAGAGATACTGCAATCGCGAATCAACTTAGAAAACTTCTTCCGGAAATAGAAATTGAATGGTTAGCCGCAAATCCTGCTACAACTATTTTAATTAATGCAGGAGAGAAACTTGTACCCGATACCGAAAAATACGCTAACGAAAATATTTCTGCGGAAAAAACGGCAAAAGGTTCAAGTTTGAATCTTTCTAAATATTTACTAAAATCACGTTCGGAATGGAAAAAGAACACTGACTTCTTCCTGAATCTGATAACTTCAAAAAAGTATGATATTGTAATCGGAGACGAAACTTATGAAATCAACCTTGCATTAAGAAAACATCCGGATATTAAGAAATTCCTTTTTGTAACGATTTATGATTTTGTAGGATTAGATGCTATGACTTTAAATCCGTTAGAGCGATTGGGAGTCTATTATTGGAATCGTGTTTGGTCACGTGATTATAGACTTAAACAAAAACCGCCATATGACCTCGCTCTGTTTGTCGGAGAATTGGAAGATGTTCCAAATATTACGTTCGGTTTTATGCTGCCAAACAGACGTGATTTTGCTAAATCGTTATACACGTTTATAGGTTATGTCTTCCCTTTTGAGCCGTCAAATTATTCAAATAAATTAAAAATCAGGAATAAACTTGGATATGGAAATGAGCCTCTGCTACTATGTTCTCTGGGGGGTACCGCAATAGGAAAAGAACTTCTTGAACTATGCGGAAAGGCTTATTTAATTGCAAAGCAACAAATTACCAACCTTAAGGCATTATTTATTACAGGACCAAGACTCTCACGTGATTCAGTCAATCTGCCGGAAGAGACTGAAATAAAAGGTTTTGTTCCAAATCTTTTTGAGCACTTTGCGGCTTGTGACCTTGCAATAGTCCAGGGAGGAGCCACCTCTACACTTGAACTGACAGCTTTACGCAGACCATTTATTTATTTTCCTCTTGAGAATCATTGCGAGCAAGCAAATGTGTCAAGAATCCTATCTAAAAGAGGAGCAGGTGTAAAATTAGATCTTTCAAAGACCACATCTGAAATGTTAGCTGACCAAATATTAAAACTTATCGGTGCAAATGTAACTTATCCCGATATTCCAAAAGACGGAGCCCAAAAAGCCGCTCAATATATTGTCAAATTACTTAATGAATTATCATAAACTCACTAATACTAATGGAAATTATTGACCCGCCTGCCTGCTCCAGGCAGAGAGGGTATCCCAAAACTAAATTAAAAGCTTAACTTTAGCAATGATTGTAAAAGCAAAAACCGGTAACGACAGTTTAGCTGCGGTATATATAGCCGAAATGCAAGACGGCGGAATGATTGAGTTTGTAGAATCGCTTCAGCCGCCGTTTACCATTAACGAAAAATGGGTGCTGATTATTTCAACCCTGTGCGGCTGCCCTGTTGAATGCAGTTTCTGCGACGCCGGAGGAAATTACAGGCGGAGACTTACAGAAGAAGAAATGTTTTCGCAAATAGATTATATGGTGAGCAAAAGATATCCTGACCGTGTCATTCCTGCTGACAAATTTAAAATACAATTCTCGAGAGTCGGGGAGCCGTCTTTTAACCCGGATGTAATTGATGTATTAAGAAATTTCAGCAAAAAATTCACGGCAAAAAATTTCATTCCTTCGGTTTCCACTATCGCTCCTTCAGGCACGGAAAAGTTTTTTCAAAAACTCCTTGAAGTAAAAAAGGAATTGTATGATAAATCTTTTCAGTTGCAGTTTTCGATACACTCAACAGACACTGCAGAAAGGGATAAAATAATACCTGTGAAGAAATGGAGTTTTCCGGGAATTGCCCGTTACTCGGAGAAGTTTTTCAGCAGGGAAGGGAAAAAGATCACATTAAACTTTGTTTTAACCGAACCGGGTAAATTCGATACGAAAATTTTAAAAAAGTATTTTCCGCCCGAAATCTTTTTAATAAAATTTACCCCCTTAAATCCTACTTTTAAAGCAGTTAAAAATAAATTACAGTCATACATCCAAAAAGATATATCGGAATATGAAATTGCCAAACAGGTCACAAATGAAGGGTACGAAATTATTATCAGCGTAGGAGAGTATGAAGAAAACCTGATCGGCAGTAACTGCGGACAGTACGTTGCCGCCTCAGAACAAAACAACGGTATGAATTTAGACGGCTATACTTACAAAGTTAAGAAACTGTAAAGAATGCATTAAAAGTACCTCAGACAGTTCCAATACATCACCGGTGAATTAAATTACATCCCCCATAGAGACTGTCCCGAATACCTTGAAATATTACTCGAGAGGTATATTGGAAGTGGGCAAAGTAATATGTTGTAATAAAATAATGAAGTGAGTAAATTAGAACAATGCTGGATATAAAAGAAACATTCTTTTGAATAAATATTGTTAATACTATATTTGAACAGAAAAACAACAGAAATATATACACATGTATCAACTATGAGCATTCAGAAAATTAAATCACCATTTGACGACCTATGATATTAATATTTTATTTTTGCAAAAATAAAAGTAATACCAGTTACACTAAGACGTCAAATTTTGATACGGTTTTTGTAATTTTTTTCAAATATATAAATAAGATAGGCACTTATAACTGACGAAGGAAGTAAACAAATATTCGTATATTTACAGACACAAAATTTAAATTAATAACAAAACACAAAACATATTTTCTTCCGGACGATTTAAAAACGATAACTGAAAAACGGTTTGTCGTATTGTTTTACTTTTTACGAAAGAAATTATGATTAACCTTCAGAACATTTCATATATACACCTAAGCAAAGATTTACTGTTTAGAGATATAAATCTTACAGTAAATAATCACGACAAAATTGCTCTTATCGGTAACAACGGGATAGGAAAATCTACGTTGCTGAAAATCATTGCAAGAGAATTACAACCGT
>VGWA01000132.1 GCA_016873795.1 Ignavibacteria bacterium | reverse complement strand
AAGTAACGTAAAAGTTAAATACAAAACAGATAAAGTAATATTTTCATTAAGGCCGAACGTATTTAAAGCAATACTCAATGAGAAAGAAACGACAATTGAGAATGTTAATATTGATTCACTGAATATATCATCTTATGATTTCAAAGATTTCGTGAAGGAAATAAAATTATCTTCTGCGAAACTCGATGTTTCCGATGCAGACAGGATAGTATCGGGAGGCAGAGGACTCAGGAAAGACGATGTATATCATTACGAGCTTATTGAAGAACTTGCAAACACAATAGGTGCAGCAACGGGAGCGTCAAGAGCGGTAGTAGATGCAGGCTGGAGACCTCAAATTGAACAGGTTGGTCAGACGGGAAAAACAGTATCGCCTTCGTTATATATAGCATGCGGAATAAGCGGAGCAATACAGCATCTTGCCGGTATGTCATCATCGAAATGCATCGTTGCGATAAATAAGGATAAAGACGCACCGATATTTCAGACAGCCGATTACGGTATTATCGGAGACTTATTCGAAGTGATACCGGAATTAACAAAAGAATTTAAAAAGGTTTTATAAAAACAGGAAAATGAAAAATGGATTATAACAACGAATATTACAAAGATTTTGTTCAAGTTGATGTTTACGGTATAACATTATCGTCTGCGATTACGACGCGCGGATATGCCATTTTATTAAAAGAAATCGACGGAGACAGGCGTCTTCCCATAATTATAGGTGAGTTTGAAGCTCAGGCAATTGCACTTGAATTGCAGGGTGAAAAGCCTCATCGTCCTTTGACCCATGATTTGATTAAACAGGTATTACAAATATTAGGATATAACATCGAAGCAATTTTTATAACCGAGCTCAAAGACTCAACGTTCTACGCAAAAATCAGACTTGACGATAACACAATTGAAGATATCGATTCAAGGCCTTCGGATGCAATTGCTTTAGCATTAAAATTCGGAGCACCGATATACGTATCCATAGAAATCATGGATGAAATAGCTTTCACACCAAAGCAATCCGACAAAGAAACAAGTGAATCGATACCCGAAGCAGAGAGGAAAGAGAAAGATTACGAACTCAGGAAAGACGACAAACCATCCGAACAAACCAAGGAAAAAAAGATATCGCAACTGAAAATACTATTGGAAGAAGCCGTCAAGAAGGAAGATTACGAACGGGCAGCCATTCTCAGGGACGAATTAAAAAAACTTGACTTATCGAATTTCAATTAAAAAAATAAATTTAAAAACAAAAATACCAACAATGAAAAAGACATTATTTTTTGTACTGTTAGCAGGTCTCATGGCATTAAATTTTGCAAATGCACAATACATCAACACCGACAAATCCGATTTAAGCTTGAGGGATTTAACATCTCCCCCGCCTACAACAGCCGTAATAGATTTCGGTGCACATGCCGGTTTTGCATACTTTGACGATAAAACGGGATTTGCTATTGGTTTATTTGCAGAGATTAATATCGATAAATTTTCAATCGTACCGCAGGCAAATTACTGGACCAACAATAAGACTAATAACTTTGAAATGGCTGCACTTTTAAGGTTAAATTTCAAATCTGCCACTTCAAATGCAGTTCCTTATATTGACGGCGGTGTAGGAATCAACTTTTACAAAGGCGACAACCAGGAAACCAAGCCAAGTTTAGATTTAGGTGCAGGTATTATATTTTTAAATGCGCTTTTAAACATGAATATATTCATTGACGGAAAATACAAGATAATAATAAGGGACGGCGGAAACGTAAAAGGATACACACTAACGGCGGGAGTTAAATTTCCTCTATGACACAGAATAGAAATATTTACAAACTGAAAAAAGCAACATAATTAAATCAACAATTTCACATGTATCATAATCTGTTAATAGACATCGGCAATTCTTTCATTAAATTTGCAGGAGGATATTCTGACGGTAAAATAACTCCGGTTAACAAAATAATACATCAGAAGAAAAACATTAAGACGATATTAAAAAGTCTTTCGAATATATTCAACGATTCGAAGAAAAAAATTGAAAAGATAGGAGTAACAAATCATTACATCATTCAGGATGAACCGGTTAAATTAATATTATACAATACTTTTAAAAAACCAATAATAATAATAAACAAAAATTTAAATCTGCCCATAAAGATTAATTATTCAAGTATATTAGGCAGCGACAGAATTTGTTCAGCTGTTTCAGCATATAAAATATTTCAAAAATATAAGAATATTTTAATAATTGATTTTGGAACAGCAACGACTTACAACATATTAATTGACGGTATTTTCAAATACGGATTAATCTGTCCGGGAATACAGTCTTCTTTAGATAATCTTTTAGAAAACACATCACTTCCGCATACAGATTTTACGAAGATGAATCATAATATTCTGGCAAACACAACAGAAGAAAACATCAGTTCGGGGATTTACTATCAGACTATTTATTCGACAGAAGGGATTATTAAAGATTATAAAAAGAAATTTAAAGGTTTACTGGTAGTTGCCACAGGGGGCTTATCAAAATGGATTACAAAGCACACAAAATTAATCGACTTTTACGACGAAAATCTCGTAATAAAAGGAATTAATTATATACTTAATCTTAACCGGTAATATAAGTAATAAAAATTTTTCGGATTAAGTTGAAAATACTCCGTTAATGAAAAATTTCAGAAATAAAATAAATCCCTTATGGGATTTTTCTCAAAACGGTTACATCTGGAAAATATTTTTTGCAGATAAGGATATATTATGCGGAGAGACACGAGATATTAATTCAAAAAAAAATTATATATTTTCAATAAACACAAACACAGGTATACCGTACTTAAAAAATTTTGAATTTGAGCATGGAAATTTCTGGAACACAATACAAGATGCGGGCGACAGCATAATGATAATCGGAAAATACACCGAACCGGGCATTCCCGACATCAGAGAAATTATTCTTATCGATGCGACAGAAGGAAAAACATTATGGGAAAACAAAGATTTATCTTATTTCTTCATGAATAACGGCTCGATTTACGGTTACGAATACAAAAACGACATTATAATATATTACAAATTATGCATCAAAACCGGCGAAATCATAAAAGTATTCAGCGAACCGGAAAACCGTTATGTAACAGATTTAAAATATGAAACAGAAAAATTAGAAGTCAAAAAAAATAATTATTTATTTCCTGTTTCATTCAATACAATTTCAGAAAACCATTCAGAAAAAATTAAAGCAAAAATTTATAATAAGTACATATCCGGAAAACATCCGGAATATATTCACACTGACGATTACTTTATCTGCAACAGTTACACACAACCGCAAAATGCAGATACCGGATATCAAAACAAAATATTCATCTTTAATTCTCATACGGGCAATAAATTATACGAAGATACACTAAACCAATACACAAAATATTATATACAGGATAACTTTTTTCTGAGAAATTATCAACTTTATTATTTTAAAGAAAAAACAAATATTATTTCAATAAGATTATGAAAATCATAAACGAAGAAATTTCACTTTCTACCGAGGGTAATTGTGATATAATAGACATAACAGGCAAAGTAAATTCAGTTTTAAAGAAAAGCGGAATAAAAGAAGGGTTATGTACTCTCTTTTCTTCAGGTTCAACCGGCGGAATAACAACAATTGAATACGAGCCGGGTTTATTAAATGACTTACCCGAATTACTCAACAGGATCATACCGCCGGGAAGATACCATCACGACGACACATGGGGAGACGGCAACGGTCACTCGCATCTTCGTTCTGCACTTTTAAAGACATCATTAACCGTGCCAGTAGTAAAAGGCGAACTGACTCTCGGAACCTGGCAGCAAATAGTATTTCTCGATTTTGACAACAGAAAGAGAAACAGAAAAATTACCGTAAACATAATGGGAGAATAAATCTTGACAGACAAAGAGAATAAAATAAATAACATCAAGCTTTTATTTTTATTTTACGCGTTCAGTGCCGCAGTTTTAATTTACTGGATTTTAAATTCCGACGGTTTTTACTTTATTGACGACAGCTGCCATTACAATTACAACAGACATTTTTTGGATACTTACGAAGGGAGTGTCAGTTCATGGCACCGCTTCGGCAGGGTTTTACTGTTTTTCATCCCTTCATTATTCGGTTTGAAAGCAACACAAATATTCTCGGCAGTTATATACCTGATTACAATACATTTTGCCTATAAAATACTGGAATACTACAAAATCCGATACAGGGAATGGGTAATTCTTCTGATTGCTTTCCAGCCCGTTTTATTTAATATTTCTTATACTGTACTTGCCGAACTTCCCACTGCAGCGTTGTTAACAACAGGTTTCTATTATTATCTCAGGAGAAAGCCCATAACGGTTATGGTATTATCTTCGATTATCATATTATTCCGCACAGAAATGTTTTTTGCTGCAGGTATATATTTTACAATATTTCTTTTTCAGAAGAAATGGAAATCTCTTCCTTTCATTTTAACCGGTCCCTTAATATGGTTCATTTTTGCATGGATATTCAGAGGTTATCCCGAAGCCATATTTTACGAACTAACTTTACATTCAAGATTGGAAAGAATAACCGATGGAATCGATTTTCAATATTACTTTTATTATTCACCAAAAATCTTCGGTTTATTACAAACAGTATTTTTTATTGCCGGAACGATTTTTCTAATTATAAGAAAAAAAATTGTAGATTATTTAATTTTATATCTTATAATATTCGGCTGCATTTTAGGTAATACTGTCGCGGCACTTAAAGGAGCAGAGATAACCTGCAGTACGGGACAATTACGTTACGTAGCCGTTGTCGGTCCATTGATAGGAATAATTGCCGCTGTCGGATTAAGTTATATATCCGTCAATATAAAGAACAAGGCATTACTCATCATATCAGCTATTATGACAGCATCCGTACTTTTCTTTCTCGGTCCATACGTAACTCCCTATCATTCAAAATATGAAATAGAAAAAATATCAGATAATATAGTATATACAGTAAAGAATTACTACCCGGAATACAAAATCATAACAAATTTACATCAGATAGCAAACTCACTTGACGAACCTGCTTCCGGCGGAGATACATACAAAACATTAACAAAAACAAATCTTGAAAAATATAAAAAGGCAATAATAATATGGGAGAAGAGTCTGGAAGGTTCACCTTTCGTCGAAGAAAATGTAATGTTAAACGATATACTGGAACTGGAAAATATAAGGCTGCTCGATTCAATCAGAACAACGGTAAGTCACGATATAGATTTTCCTGTTTTCAGATTCAGAACACCTGAAAAATCATTTTTAAACGACAAAATTGATTATTTTATTGCAGACCAAAACTGCTGGGAAGAGATAAAGATCAAGATATTTATAAAAGATTAGCGGAAAAGGAATTTATTTAGGAAAAAATATATTTATTATAGAATAATATTAACAGTATGAATATTCCTGTTATTGTATCAGCCGTCAGAACACCAATCGGAAGTTTCCTTGGTGATTTGTCAATAATACCCGCTACAAAACTCGGTGCATATGTTATAAAAGAAGCAGTAATAAGGGCAAACATCAGACCTGAAGATATTTCCGAAGTGATAATGGGTTGT
>VGWA01000131.1 GCA_016873795.1 Ignavibacteria bacterium | reverse complement strand
AATTTCATCTTCATATTTCTGCGAAAATATTTTTTACGGTGTAATACCTATTGCTGTGCATATTGTAATGATAATTCCGATACTTATAAGTTTTTATTTTAAAATCATAATTCTTTAAAATTTAAATTTATAAAAAATGAAGAAAAAAATTTTACAAGCGGGTAAAATTCTGCCTGTCGTTTTATTGCTCTTTTTGTTCTCAAATTTTTATGATTCATCCGTTATGACGGGAGTAACAGATATTAGTGATACGCTGTATAATCAAAACGAACTGATTACACATCCCGGTCAGGGCTTTGGCGGCGCCGATGCAAGCATAGTTGAACTTCCCGGTACCCTCAGAGGGTCGAACGCTTTGCATAACACTTTCAGAATAGCTGACGATTTCACCGTTCCCGCCGGCTATACCTGGACTATTGACTCGATTTATATTTATGCATATCAGAATAATTCGGGCACGACTTCTTCCATTAACTTCGTTTCGATGAAAATATGGAACGGCATTCCTAATCAGTCAGGCAGCGTGGGTGTATTCGGCGATACTACTACGAACAGGATGACGAGAACGGTTTTTACTAATATTTACCGTGCAAAATCCGACAGTATTCAGAGCAACGTACGTCCAATAATGAGACAGACGGTTAATATTAATCATACTTCATTTAATCCCGGTACTTACTGGATGGATTGGTCAGTAAACGGCAGTATAAGTTCCGGTCCATGGTGTCCTCCGAGGTCAATATGGGGTACCGGTAATACAGGAAACTCCAAACAAAGATCCAGTTATGTCTGGAATGATATTAATGACAGCGGTTATTTAAAAGGTCAGCCGTTCGTTATTTTCGGCACTCAAACTCCGATTATAGGAATTAAAAATAATGAAATACCCGTCAGCTATGACCTGAAACAAAATTTTCCTAATCCTTTTAACCCTGTGACAAATATTGCATTTTCGGTTCCTGAAGAAACTAATGTAAGGATTATCATATACGACATTACAGGAAAAGAAGTTTCCAAACTCATTGACGGAAAATATAAAGCAGGGAATTATAATGTTGTCTGGAATGCCGGTATGTATTCAAGCGGTATGTATATTTGCAGAATGTATTGCGAAAAATATTCGGCAGTTAAAAAATTAATGCTGATTAAATAATATCCTAATCTACGAACATACTTCCGAGTTCGAAGTCTTTCACTTTCAATTCGCCGGTTATTGTATAATCGGCTCCGGTGTATTTCTTATCTGAAGTCGATGTTTCTCCGTTAAATGATAAGTCTATGGTAATTTTATTTCCGTTTATTTCAAATACATTAAACAATAACCGGAAAGCCTTAAAATGAACATAATCTGCATTGAGTGAGTTGTGTGATGTTCTTGTCAATTTTTCGAGTGATATGTCTGCTGTAATATTCTGATTTATTCTTTCAATGTATATATTCCCGAAATCTTTTTCCGTTAACTCGAAGGGTAATTGAGGTATGTTAAGAACTATACTGTCTTTTCCCCCGTTGTAAATTTTAAATTTTTCTACAGAAATTAATTTCATTAACATGTTCAGTTTGATGTCTTTTTCCTCATCGATTGTGTATAAGCAGTTTATATTTATTCCCGAATATATTCCTCTCATAACATAAATGCCCTGAACGTTCATTACGTATTCTCCCGGTTTGATTTTAGCATTCGGCTCATCGTTTTTGTCCGTTATGTTTAAAGTAAATTTTATTTCATTGTTTAAAATGTTATCGGGATTTGTTTGCGTCTTCCCGCAGGAAAATGCCGAAAATAATAATATTATTATTATAAAATGTTTCGTGTTTTTTAATGTTTTATTCATAATGTTTAAAGTTTAAATTTATGTTATAAAAAATTAATCAATATTTGCTTCATTATCAAGTAATATACTTTATTAATTTTTATCGTCAATGTTCCGGTTCTAAAACACGCAGTCCTGCCTTCAGGGGCTGCATCTTTGATGTTATATTTTTCTTTACGATTAAAATTTTTTATCTCTGAACTAAAATATTACCTGTAATCTTTTAAAATAATAGTCTACATTTGTTTAATATTTTCAATAAAAAATTTTAAGTATTATTTTGTCAACATTAATTTATTAATATGCTTGGTCAGTTATTACAACCGGAAATTAAAGAACTTATCAATGCAAGAAACTGGAGCGTGCTGAAAAAAATTCTGATTGACCTGCACCCTTCGGAAATAGCGGATATAATAGGTGATATAGCAGAAAATGACAGAGCAATAGTTTTCAGATTGCTTCCGAAAGAATTGTCTTTTTCGACATTCGAATATCTTGACTTTAATGTTCAGGAGCAGCTGATGAAATCGCTCGGACAGGAAGAAGTTGCCGCTATTCTTAATGAAATGTCGCCTGATGACAGAACAGAATTGCTCGAAGACTTGCCCGGTCCAGTCGTAAAAAAACTAATAAGATTACTTTCTCCCGAGGAAAGAAAAATTGCAGATACTCTTCTCGGATATCCCGAAGACAGCATAGGAAGAATCATGACCCCGGACTTTATTACTATTAAATCCAATATGACTGCTTCAGGTGTGCTCAATAAAGTCAGAGAAGTCGGGAAAAAAGTTGAGTATATTGATACTCTTTTCATAACGGATGATTCAGGAAAACTTATGGACGAAATCACTCTGAAAGATGTTTTACTCGCTGAAAGTGATACACAGGTTAATTTGCTTATGAATAAAAGTTACGTAAGTCTTCTTGTAACCGATAATCAGGAAAAAGCAGTGACTACGTTCAGAGAATATGACCTTTATGTCATACCTGTTGTGAATAATGAAAACTACCTCGTGGGAATAGTTACAGCAGACGACGTGATTGACGTTATTGAAGAAGAAACCACTGAAGACATTCAGAAATTCGGCGGTATGGAAGCTCTGGAAATGCCTTATAAATCAGTGTCGGTTTTTGAAATGGTCAGAAAACGCGCCGGCTGGCTGATTTTACTTTTTCTCGGAGAAATGATTACTACTTATGCAATGGGAGTATTTGAGAATGAAATTGCCAAAGCGGTAGTACTGGCACTCTTTATTCCGTTGATTATTTCCAGCGGAGGAAATACAGGTTCGCAGGCTGCTACGTTAACTATACGCTCTATGGCACTCGGAGAAATTACTCTCAGAGACTGGTGGTTGATTATGAGAAGAGAAATTATTACGGGAATTATGCTGGGTATCACACTCGGTGCTATTGGTTTTTTCAGGGTTGCAATTACTACAACATATAGTAACTTCTTCGGTGAATACTGGTTTCTAATAGGTATTACTGTCTGGGTGACACTAATCGGCGTGGTTTTGTATGGTACTATTGCCGGGTCTATGCTTCCGTTTATTCTGAGTAAATTAAAATTTGACCCTGCTACTTCTTCCGCACCCTTTATTGCTACTCTTGTTGACGTAACAGGAGTTGTTATCTATTTTTCCGTTGCTAAGTTTCTTTTAACCGGAACTCTTTTATGATTTTTTAATTTAATTTCTTATCATTATGTATAAAAAAATTTTTTTAGCTTTGTTCATTATAATTTTTACAACTATTTATACTTTTTCCCAGAGTTGTTACAGCCCGATGATTGACAGTGCTATTTCAAAAGTTACTTTGCAAACACTGACTTTGTTAAACAGACAGTTGAGCGGTGATACTACTGTTATGATCGGCGGTAACCTCGATACTATTAAATCCCGGCATTATTTACAACCGGGTAATCAAAAAGCGGCACAACTGATTTATGAAAGATTTCAAAGTTTCGGACTTATTACAAGTTACTGGTCGTTTAGTGCTTCGGGAGTCAATGTTATCGGCAAAATTACCGGCTCAAAATATCCCAACCAGTACTTTATTATGTGTGCTCATTATGATGATATGCCTACCGGACTTATCGCTCCCGGTGCTGACGATAATGCTTCCGGTACTGTCTGCATTATAGAAGCTGCACGAGTTATGAGTAATTTAATACCGGATTATACCGTTCTGTTTATCGCTTTCGATGAAGAAGAAAGAGGACTTTACGGCAGTAAAGCTTATGCGGATACTTCATTTACTCACGGCGATTCGATTGTGGGTGTACTTAACCTCGATATGATTGCATGGGACGGTAATGCCGATAATAAAGTCAGAATTCTTACAAATACAAATTCGGTTCCTTTTGCCGACGTTAATTATAGTGCCGCTTCTATTTATGTTCCCGGTCTTGTTCCGATGAAGGTAAGTTCAACTTCCGGCGGAAGCGACCATTATTCATTCTGGCAAAGAGGGTATAAAGCGACCTGTACTATCGAAGATGATTTCAACCCATATTATCACACAGTGAACGATAAATTCAGTAACATTAATCAACAGTATTTTACATTATGCAGCAAGGCTTCTGTAGCTGCATTTTTTGTGAATGCTTTTGACTATAAAATATCTTTTGTTCATAGTGCATTATCTTCAGTCTCCGATACTTCTTCGCGTATTGCTTCTGTAACGATTAAATCACCTCATCTGCTCGGATTATCAGGTCTGAAAGCACCAAGATTATATTACAAAGTTAATACGGGTTCATTTAATTACATAAATCACTTTTATTCGAATCTCGATACTTTTAAATTTTTAATTCCGGGACAGCCGCAGGGCTCCGCTGTATATTATTATTTCGCCGCTCAGGATTCGCTCTCGAGGTTTGTCGGTACTTCTCCGCAAGGCGGAAAAGGAATTGAACCGCCGGGAACAATTGCTCCGTCCGGGCTGTATTCATACAGCATTACAACAGGTATTGCAGAAAATGAACAACCTGTTAAATATGATCTACTCCAAAATTATCCCAATCCCTTTAATGCGGAAACTATTATCGAATTTTCCATCCCGAAAATATCCGGAGTCAGGTTAACTGTATATGACGTTCTCGGCAGGGAAGTAGTTACACTGATAGATGATAAACTTCCGGGCGGTTCACATAAAGTGTTGTTTAATGCAGGCAGTCTTCCGTCAGGTATGTATTTTTATTCCTTGTTTACAGATGAAGTGAAAACGGGAACGAAGAAATTAATTCTTCTGAAATAAAATTTTATAAAACAGATTTCGATTCCTTTAGTATATTCCCTTCGGAATTATTGTAAACGGCATATTCGAATTTTTTATTAACTGAATATGCACCGTATTCCCCGCTCTTGTTGAGTGCCAGAAAACCAACTTGAAAGTCCTCATCTGTTTCTTTCATGTTTTTCATTATCCTGCCTATTGCCGCTTTGCACGACTCTTCCGGTGAATATCCCTGCCTCATTAATTCTACTATTGTGTGAGCTCCGGATATTCTTATTACTTCTTCCCCGACCCCTGTTGCGGTAGCAGCTCCAATTTCATTATCGACGAATAATGCAGCGCCGATTATGGGTGAATCTCCCACTCTTCCGTGCATTTTGAATTTCAATCCGCTTGTCGTACATGCACCGGATAAATTTCCTTCATTGTCTATTGCCAGCATTCCGATTGTATCGTGTGTATTTTTGTAATCTGCGGGAATGTACCCGGATGTTTTAAGCCACTCTTTCCAGATTTTTTCTGCTTCGGGTGTCAATAAATTTTCTTTTTCAAATCCGTTATCCAATGCGAATTTTAATGCACCCTCACCTGCAAGCATAATGTGCGGAGTCT
>VGWA01000130.1 GCA_016873795.1 Ignavibacteria bacterium | reverse complement strand
TTTGCAAACAGGGTTAAAGGCTATTGATTCAATGATACCGATTGGCAGGGGACAGCGGGAATTGATAATAGGCGACAGACAAACAGGAAAAACAGCAATAGCAACAGATACAATTATTAATCAAAAGGGTAAGGATGTATACTGCATTTACGTTGCAATAGGTCAGAAAGCTTCAACTGTTGCTCAGGTGGTCAGGGCATTGGCTGAGGCGGGTGCGATGGACTATACAACAATTGTTTCTGCCACTGCATCCGATGCTGCACCCTTGCTGTATATTGCCCCTTATTGCGGGGTAACAATTGGTGAATATTACAGAGATTCAGGAAGACATGCATTATGTGTTTATGATGATTTGTCTAAACATGCAGCGGCATACAGGGAAATATCCCTTCTCTTAAGAAGACCTCCGGGGAGAGAAGCGTATCCGGGTGATGTGTTTTATCTGCACTCGAGACTTCTTGAAAGAGCATCAAAACTGAACGATAAACTCGGAGGAGGAAGTCTTACCGCACTTCCGGTTATTGAAACGAAAGCAAACGATATATCCGCCTATATTCCGACGAACGTAATCTCAATAACTGACGGACAGATATATTTAGAACCCGATTTATTCAATGCTGGTGTCAGACCCGCAATAAATGTTGGTGTATCCGTATCAAGAGTGGGCGGAAATGCACAGATAAAAGCAATGAAAAAAATCGCGGGCTCTCTCCGTCTCGACCTTGCACAATACAGAGAACTCGAGGCATTTGCTAAATTCGGTTCTGACCTCGATAAAGCAACTTTACAGCAGTTAAGAAGAGGAGAGAGACTGGTTCAGGTGCTCAAACAAAAACAATATGTTCCAATGCCTGTGGAAAAACAAATAGTTGCTATTTATGCGGGAACCGGCGGATTTTTAGATGAAATTCCTGTTAACCAGATTTTAAAATATGAATCAGATTTACTGACTGAAATGGATAATTTGCATAAAGTTGTTTTAAATGAAATCGCCGGGACAAAAGACCTGAAACCCGAATTATTAGATAAATTAAACGTAATTTTAAAAGATTTTACGGAAAGATACAAATCATCTTTGAAACAATAAAATATATGTCACAAAAAATTCATCCTGAAATTGCTGAACTCGAAAAATACAAAGATTTAAAACAGATTTATTCGGCTATAGACGAGTTAAAGGAAATCATTCCGCATAATAACGAAAGGAACAGACTCAGTTTCTGCATTAATATGTTTAAGGAAGGAAAAATAGATAATTTATTTTCTGCAATCGAACAGGCGGACCCCCGGTCTTCTAAATTGAATTATCCGGATTTGGAAAAGGAAATAATTAAATTATTTGAAGTTAAAAAAATCATACTAAAGTAAACTTTTGGCTACAACAAAAGAAATACGTACTAGGATAACCGCTGTAAAAAGCACTCAAAAGATTACAAATGCGATGAAGATGATTGCAATGACGAAGTTAAGACGTGCACAGGAAAAAGTGTTGTCAACAAGACCTTATGCAGCAAAATTGAATGAGTTGCTCGAACATCTCCTTTCGGTTTCCGAAAAAAAGGTTCATCAGTTGATGGAAAAAAGAGAAATAAAAAAACGTCTCGTAGTAATAGTTACGGCGGACAGGGGATTGTGCGGTGCATTTAATAGTAATATTATCAAAGCCGTTAATGCATATATGGCTGAAATTGGCAACGATACACCGATGATTACAATCGGGAAAAAAGGTACGGATTTCTTTGTAAAAAGGAATTACAACGTTATTCAAAACTCTGTAAATGTTTTCAGTAATCTTTCGGTTGAAGTATCGAATGAAATCGTAAAATATATTCTTAAAGGATATCTTGAAGAAGAATATGATTTCGTCGAAATATTCTATAATGAATTCAGAAATCTCTTAAGGCACGACATAAAACAAATAAGATTCCTGCCTATAACAGGTACTGTTACAAAAGACATTCCGAAAGTACAGACAGGTTATGATTATTTGTATGAGCCGGATGTGGAAGCAATTCTGAATACATTAATACCGAGGCAATTGAATTTACGTTTCTGGAGTGTTCTGCTCGAATCGAACGCAGCCGAACAGGCAGCAAGAAGAATGGCGATGGAAACAGCCACTCAAAATGCCGATGAGTTAATCAGAAGTCTGGAGCTTTCTTATAACAAAGCCCGTCAGGATTCTATCACTAAGGAATTGCTTGAAATTGTTGCTGGTGCGGATGCTCTTCAAAAGGCGTAATAACCTTTACCTTTCAAAATCCTCTTTTTAATACTTTCTCGTAATCCGATTCTATCATTATTTTAATGAGCTCATCGAACTTTACCTTCGGTTCCCAGCCGAGTAAATTTTTTGCCTTTGTGTAATCACCTATTAATAAGTCCACTTCCGTTGGTCGGTAATATCTGCCGTCAACTTCAATAACGCAGACACCCTGCTTTAGTTTCTTGTTCTTTATATCGTATTTTGTCTTTACTATTTCTTTTATTATCCCTCTTTCTCGTTCATCTTTCCCGTCCCATTCCAGATTAATTCCGAGCTCACCAAATGTTAATTCCGCAAATTCCCTTACTGTATGTGTTTCTCCGGTTGCCATAACGAAATCTTCCGGTATAGGATGCTGTAGTATCATCCGCATCCCTTCACAGTATTCAGGTGCATAGCCCCAGTCGCGTTTTGCATTAAGATTTCCAAGTATGAGCTTTTCATCTATTCCTAATGCTATTCGTGAAGCCGCTCGTGTGATTTTCCTCGATACAAATGTTTCACCCCTTCTTGGTGACTCGTGATTGAATAAAATTCCGTTGCAGGCAAAAAGATTATATGCTTCTCTGTAGTTTACTATTATCCAGTACCCGTACAACTTAGCAACACCATAAGGTGAACGCGGGTAAAATGGTGTTTTCTCTGTTTGTGGTATATCCTGCGCTTTTCCGTATAATTCACTTGTGGATGCCTGATAAAATTTTACCTGTTTTAATCCTACTTCCCTTATCGCATCCAGAAATCTTAGAGTTCCAAGTGCATCTACCTGAGCAGTATAATCCGGTATTTCAAAAGATACCTTTACGTGGCTTTGTGCTGCCAGATTATATATTTCATCGGGCTCTATTTTTTCGAGAAGTCTGTTTAGATTGCTTGTATCCACAAGGTCACCGTAATGCAGAAATAATCTCTTTCCGTAAATTTCCTGGTTATTGTATAAATGGTCGATCCTTCCTGTGTTGAATGAACTGCTCCTCCTTATTATTCCGTGAACTGTGTATCCTTTATCAAGAAGTATCTCCGTTAGATAACTTCCGTCTTGTCCGGTTATGCCTGTTATTAATGCTTTCTTATTCACATCTGATATTGTTTATTTGTTCTAAAAATACTCACTAAGCATTGATTTATCAATTCATTTATCATAATATGAAAAACGTGCAAAATATTAGTATTGCTTATTAAAATCGTTTTGTTTACTATTTTCTACTAATATCTTATGAACTCGTTGATATTATATTTCTGTTCGGATTTTATATTTTTTTATGGTGTAAAAACTTCAAGGCAGTTTTTCTAATTTAATTTATAATAATATGAAAAAAATAATACTTTCATTGATAATTGTAATTTGTACATTATCGGTCGGTTATTCACAGAATGCATGGTTCTGGCAGAACCCGCTTCCGCAGGGGAATATGCTCTTCGGAACAAAATTCCTTGATGCTAATACTGGATTCTTTACGGGCGAGTGTGGCACTATTATGAAAACTGTTGACGGAGGACAGACATATACGTTGATTAACAGCGGAACTACAATTGAATTAAACTCTGTCTTTTTTATAAATACAACTACAGGATATATTGCAGGGGGTACAATTGGAGGCTCAAAAAATGCTAACGACGGACTTATTCTGAAAAGTATCGACGGCGGCAATTCCTGGACAACTCTTATTTCAGGTTTATCCCCGCTTTTTGGAATTTACTTCTTGGATCTAAATACGGGTTACGTCACAGGATACGGAGGTTTGATTATGAAGACAACTAACGGAGGTGCAAATTGGTTGCCGTTGAGTTCATCAACATCTGCTGCATTATGGGGAATTAGTTTTGTTAATTCACAGACCGGATATATTACAGGCGGCGATTTTAATCCGAATAACAAAGATTATGTCGGCGGATTAATTCTGAAAACGTCGAATGCAGGCGGTACATGGACACAAATGATTTCCGGACTCCCTTATCCGTTGTTTGGTATTCAGTTTATCAGCAGTGTTGTTGGATATGCATGCGGACCCGGAACGGTACTTAAAGCTATAAATGAAGGTACTAACTGGACAATCATTCCGACAGGTTATAGTAATAAATTCTTTTTCGGTCTTAATGTTTTTGATGCAAATACTTTGATTGTTCACGGAGGTAAGATGGACGACGGAGGAGGTGCAATAATAATTAAAACTACAAACGGAGGAACAAACTGGACATCTCAGTTATCGGGAAGTGATACAAATAGCTTTTATGTAGTGAACTCTTTTGTAAATGCCAACACTGGTTATGTTGCAGGAGAACATGGAAAAATTTTGAAAACTGTAAACGGAGGTAATAACTGGACAAGTCTGTCATATTCTGCAGTCGATTATGAAATTACGAAAATCTTCTTTTCTAATGAGTATGGCTATGGTATTTCCCGTAGATATAACGATGATAAAGGAACTTTTGACAAATCTATAACTTTTGCAACATCTAATGGTGGTACAAATTGGTTGTCTAAATGTGTCATGCCTGATATAGAATTGTTTGACGTATGTATTTTAACGGGAGGCACAGGATATATGGTCGGAGCCCATAATGCGATATTTACGTTTGATACGGCTATTGTATTCAAAACCACAAATTATGGTGACAACTGGACAAGAATTTATCAGGAATCTAACGTCGGTGTTTTTACACTTTATTTTGCAGATGCAAATACAGGATATACATTCGGTTGGGGAAATATGAACAGAAAAACTACTAACGGAGGAAATTCATGGACTCCTTTAAATATTCCGTTGTTTAATGATATAAGGAGTTGCAGTTTTGTTAACGTTAATACGGGTTATGTCGTAACATGGAACAGTGATGTCGCAAAAACGACAGACGGAGGTAATAGTTGGATAAGTGCTGGAAATATTGGATTTACTGGTGGATATGACCGTTCTATTTTCGCCGTTGACGCTAATACTGTTTACTCAGTAAGTGATACTTGCTTTTTAGCTAAAACAACCAATGGAGGAAATAATTGGACTGTATATACTTTTCCTTCTGTATTCCGTGCTGCATCTGTTTGTTTCCCCACTCTTAACAACGGATTTGTCTGCGGAGAAGACGATAATCCGTCAGGTCCCGATGTGAGTAAAATTTATTTAACTACTAATGCGGGATTGAATTGGATTTTGTCTTCATCACCTTCTTCAAGAAAATTACGTACACTTTCTTTTATTTCTGCTACTACTGGCTATGCAGCAGGTGATCGTGGAATAATTTTAAAAACAACTAACGGAGGACAAATCTGGATTAATAAAATCAGTTCCGTTGTCCCGTCTGAATTCATACTTGAACAGAATTATCCCAATCCGTTTAATCCCAATACAATAATAAGGTATCATGTAAAAGAAAATACAGATGTAATAATAAAAATATACGATAT
>VGWA01000129.1 GCA_016873795.1 Ignavibacteria bacterium | reverse complement strand
TAAATATTTCAATTATTAATTTATAATTTACAATTTATAATTGTATATGATTGTATATGCTTCTCCGCGCTAAATATTTAATTTATAATTTATAATTTATAATTTATAATTGTATATGATTGTATATACGTCTCTGCGATAAATATTTCAATTATTAATTTATAATTTACAATTTATAATTGTATATGATTGTATATGCTTCTCCGCGCTAAATATTTAATTTATAATTTATAATTTATAATTTATAATTGTATATGATTGTATATGCGTCTCTGCGTTAAATATTTCAATTATTAATTTATAATTTACAATTTATAATTGTATATGATTGTATATGCTTCTCCGCGCTAAATATTTAATTTATAATTTACAATTTATAATTTATAATTGTATATGATTGTATATGCGTCTCTGCGTTGAAAAAAGGTTATTCGAGTTTGTTTTCGATTACGTATCTTGTGATTTCGGCATCGGTGTGAACGGATAGCTTTTTCAGAATTCTTTTTTTAAATGTGCTAACGGTTTTTTCGCTCAATTTCATTCGAGCGGCGATTTCTTTAATTCTGTTACCTTTGGATATTTGCATCAAGACCGAATATTCTCTCGAAGACAGTTTTTCGTGCGGTTTGCTCTTTTTAACTTTATCTTTCCTCAGAAGTTTTTCGGTTTTTTCCGACACATATTTTTTCCCGGAATATACAATTTTAATTGCGTTTATAAGATTCTCAGGTGCGGAATCTTTTACAAGATATCCCCTTGCACCAAGTTTCATTGCTCTCACTGCATATTGTTCCTCGCCGTAAGTACTGAGAACAAGAACGGGAATATTTATATTTTTTCTCCGCATATATTCAAGTACTTCAATACCGCTTACAACCGGCATTGCAATATCGAGTATCAGTATATCAAATTCCTTTGCTTCGAGTTTACTGATTGTTTCTTCACCGTTTTTTGCTTCGTCTTCGACAATCATATCCTGTTCCTGACCGATTATCTGCTTTAAGCCCTTGAGCAGAAGCGGGTGGTCATCGGCAACGAGTATTTTTACCGGATTTTTCATTTTATAATTTTATTTTTTTTCCGTCCCGGGAAATTTCAGTATTACTTCCGTTCCGCCTTGTTTCAGGTTTGTAAAACTGATTACTCCTCCAAGCAAAACAGCACGCTCTTTCATTCCGATTATACCTATGGAATTTTTATCCTCGAGTATTTTTTCAGGGATACCCGTTCCGTTATCTCTCACTTTGAGAATAACTGTCCTGCCTGAAGACGAGCCCGTTTTAAATAATTTTACAAAAACTTTCGATGCTTTTGAATGACGGGCAATGTTAGTCATTATTTCCTGAAATATTCTGAAAGCCGCAATTTTATTTTTTCTTTCCGAATAAAGATATTCCGGAGCAATGCTTGCTTTTACTTTAATTCCCGTTCGTTCCTTAAAATCCGACAGATACCACTTAAGCGAGTCAACAAATCCGAGTTCTTCAAGATAACCGATTCTGATGTCTGATGAAATTGTTCTGACACTTTTGATGACAGAATTAATCATTTTGCCGAGAGATTCGAGTCTGCGGTTTAATTCGGGATTATCCGGACATCCGGTTTTGTTCAACTCTTTTCTAAAGTTAAGCCTGAAAAAATCAAAATCGAATTTAATTGCTGTCAGCGTTTGTCCGAGTTCGTCGTGAATATCTCTTGAAATTCTCATTCTTTCGTTTTCCCTTACGGCGTCAAGTTTTGAAATCAAAGCCCTGATTTTCTCACGTTGTTCGTAACTTTTTTCAAGAAGTTTTTTTTCCGTTACGGGTATGAAAATTTTGAAAAAACTGTCTGTTTTTTTGTTTTTTTCCGTAATCGGTACGGTAACAACTTTAAGCCAGATTTTGTTGCCGCCCGCATCTTTACCCGTTTCTTCGCGCTCGTCTATTTCTGTTTTTTTATTAAGAATATCTTTTATACCGCAGCTCCTGCAGAATTTTATTTTACCTTTAAAGTCCGAATAACAATAACCTTTATCTGCTTTGCCGAAGATTTTGTCCGTTATTTCGTTCCGCCACAGAACCCTGTAATTTCTCGATACTATTGCAAGCCCGATTCCTGATATGTTTGCTACAAATTCAAGTCCTGAGTTTTTCAGGTCATTCGGGTTTTCTTTTTTAAATGCCGATTCGGAAGACGATATTACAATATTTTTTTTGATAAATTGAAAAGTTTATTTGTTTCAATTTATTCCGATTTTTTTAATAAATCAATATATTTTTTTGTGTGAGAATTGAAAGCCGCAGCGGAGGATTTAAAAAGTGAAGTCGAATTTTTCAACGCAAAGACATAGAGCATATAACATATTGTATATAACATATTGCATATAATATATAGCATAATATAGATAAATGATAAACAAAAAGACTGAAAGTCAGGTTAGAGATAAGTGTGCGGAAAAGTAAGCCACGAATTAACACGAATTATTATGAATTATAATAAATAACAGTATATGAAAAATTAATAATAGGAGGAATTCAACGCAGAGACGCAGAGCATATAACATATTGTATATAATAAATAGTAAATAGTAAAAAGTAAATAGTAAATAGTAAATAGTAAATAGTAAATAGTAAATAGTAAAAAGTAAATAGTAAATAGTAAATAGTAAATAGTAAATAGTAAAAAGTAAATTAGGAGCAAAGTGTGAGGGGTGAAAAGATTCCGAACTCCCGATATATCGGGATGAATGCATTATATTTATATTTAAGGTTATTCACAAGTTCCTAAAGGCAGGCCTAAAGGCAGGCCTAAAGGCAAGCGGAATGACAGAGCGGGTGAGATGTAAAAGTGAAGTCCGATAAGGCGGTTTTCAGACTTTGTGGTACATTTTTTCTATTAAGTCCGCATATTGTTCTTCGACGAACTTTCTTTTGATTTTAAGGGTCGGAGTCAGTTCACCGTTTTCGATTGAGAAAGGTTTTTCTATAAGAGTAAATTTTCTGACTTTTTCATGAAGGGCAAGGTTTTTCTGAATTTCGTTTATGTCATTCTCTATTTTTTCCAGAATCTTCTTGTTTTTCAGAAGTAACAGATAATTGTCCTCTGCAATACCTGTTTTTTTCGCAACAGAAATCAATTCATCTTTATCCGGAACAATCAATGCGGTAACATACATTCTTTCATTTCCGATAATAAGAACCTGGTCGATGTACGGTATTGTTTTTATAAGGTCTTCAATATGTGCAGGAGCAATATATTTTCCGCCCGATGATTTAAATAGAGATTTTTTTCTGTCCGTAATAATAATATGTCCTTCCTCATCTATTTTTCCGAGGTCTCCCGTATGCAGCCAGCCGTCAACAATCGTTCTTTTTGTTTCTTCTTCGTCGTTATAATATCCTTTCATAACAAGTTCGCCTTTGACAAGTATTTCGCCGTCACGTGCAATTTTCACTTCAACACCATCAAGAGGTTTACCTACAGTTCCATATCTGTTTTTTCCTGTCACGTTAACTGAAATAACCGGTGAGGTTTCGGTCATACCGTAACCTTCGAGTGTTTCAATTCCTATATAATCGAAAAACAGACCGACGGATTTATTCAAAGCACCGCCTCCGGAAACAAAAAATCTGATTTTTCCTCCTGTTTTTTCTTTGATTTTTTTATAAACGAGTTTGTCTGCAAGCAAATATTTAAGCGAACTTTTTCCCGACTTTTCGGGACAAGTTTTATCGGCTCTTTTTTTTGCCATATCTATTGCATATACAAAAATCTTTTTTCTGAATCCTTCGGGCATTTCATCGACGTTTCTCATCAGTTTATTGTAAATTTTATCCAGTAACCTGGGGACTGTAATAACTACAGTAGGTTTTGCCTCAGGCATTTGTGCTCCGATAGAATCGATGCTTTTTGCGTAATAAATCTTCGAGCCGCTGAAAAAAGCAAGATAGTAACCCGTAGTTCGTTCGTAAATATGGGAATACGGAAGGTATGAAAGGAATGTATCATTCTCGTCGATAAGCATTGTTTTCCGGCAGGATTGAATATTACAATAAAAATTTTTGTGAGTCAGCATAACTCCCTTTGGTATTCCCGTGGTTCCCGAAGTATATATAATCGTAAGCAAATCTTCTTCGTTGACATGTTTCCATATCTGCTTCAGAATATTTTTTATATAAGATTCATCATATACACCCCTGTAATTCAATATACGGTCGAAGTACAGAACATCGTTCTGCGAAACATCAAGGTAATTGAAGCAGATAACTTTTTGTAAGTCTGGCAGTGAATCTTTTACCGAAAGTACTTTTTCGAGCTGAAGTGCGTTTGAAACGAAACAAAATATACATTTTGAATCGTTAAGAATATATTTAACCGATTCGGAACTTAGTGTAGTATAAATCGGTACATTAACTATACCCGAAAACCAGCATGCAATATCAGTAATTATCCACTCGGTACGGTTTTCCGATATAATAGCAATTTTATCCCCGCGATTTAATTCGTTTTTCTTAAAAAATTCCTCAAGGCTTAATGCTTTACTCAGAATTTCGAGTCGGTTTACAGATGTATAACGGTTATTTACTTTTGTAAATATTACTCCTTCACTATTTGTTTGTTTTTCCAACGCATTTATCAGCAGTTGTATTAAGGTTCTTTTTTGCATTACTTTCTCAGGTTTTAACTTAAAGTCAAACTGGGAAGTATTAATATAAAGAATTAATTTAACTTTTAAAATTATTAATTTTTTCATAATAGAAAATTTTAATTGTAACGTAAAGTCAGGATTGAAAGTCAGGTATGATTACAATTACAGTTTAAAAAATTATTAAAAAAAGTTATTTTAAAGGAACATAAACTCAAGACTGAAAGTCCTGACAAAAGTCATAAAGGCAGGCAGGACTGAAAGTCAGGCAGGAGTAAATAAATTAACTGAAAGTCAAGTTTGATAGAAACCGGCAGGAAAAAGGAAAAAACAGTTCTTGTTCTTTTTGCGGAAAAGCAGAAAAGGAAAACGCATAATTATCCCGGGTTACCGGGACAAGTCACGGAGACTCTGCACGAATTGAAGTTTCTTGCCGAAACAGCAGGGGCAATAGTGATGAAAGCATTTTTTCAGGAAAAGGAAAAAATTGACAGCAGGTATATGATTGGAAAAGGAAAGGCGCAAGAAATTTCTGATTACGTCGACCTGAATGAAATATCATTAGTAATATTCGAAAATGAACTGTCTTTTACTCAATTAAGGAATCTTGAACAGTTAATCAAATGTAAGGTAATTGACAAATCAACTTTAATTCTCGACATCTTTGCAAAAAATGCAAAGACGTCGCAGTCAAAACTACAGGTAGAGCTGGCACAACTCGAATATCTTCTTCCGAGGTTAACAAGACAGTGGACACACTTATCCAAACAATACGGCGGAATAGGAACCAAGGGACCCGGAGAAACACAGATAGAAACAGACAGGAGACTGATAAAAAAAAGAATATCGGTTTTGAAAGAAAAGCTGAAAAAAATTGACAATCAGAGAAAGACTCAATCGCAGGAAAGAAAGAACTTTATCAGAATTTCACTAATAGGATATACAAATGCAGGAAAGTCCACCCTTCTGAATATTTTAACGGATTCCAATGTATATGTTGAAGACAAGTTATTCGCCACGCTTGATACTTCCACACGGTTGTTAAATTTACCTTCAGACACAGGAGAAAAAACTCTTTCGAGATATCCCAAAAAAGTATTGATATCCGATACCGTGGGTTTCATTAAAAATTTACCTCACGAC
>VGWA01000128.1 GCA_016873795.1 Ignavibacteria bacterium | reverse complement strand
GACAGGATGACAGAAAGAATATATTACACAGATTTTTTTATATATCTGTCATAGTCAGCAGAGAAATCCGCATATGTTTTTTTCAGGTCATTAATGACATCCGCTTTAGCTTTCCATCCTAATTTTTCCGCTTTAGAAGTATCGAGTTTTTTCAAAGGTGTACCGTCCGGTTTAGAAGTATCAAAGACGATATCGCCTTTATATTCCGTAATACTTTTTATAATATCTGCCAGTTCTTTAATACTGACATTATAATTCGAGCCGATATTTACAATTTCGCTGCCGGAATAATTATTCATCATAAACAGGCACCCGTCGGCGAAGTCATCCGAGCACAAAATTTCGCGATACGGTTTCCCTGTTCCCCACAGCACGACCTGTTTATCGTTTTTAATTTTCGCTTCATGAAATTTTCTAATCATAGCGGGCACGACATGCGAGTTATTCAGGTCATAGTTATCATTAATGCCGAACATATTAGTCGGCATAAGGCAGATATAGTCCGTTTTATATTGTTTATTATAAGAAAAGCAAAGTTCGATTCCTGCAATTTTGGCAACTGCATAGGCTTTATTTGTTTCCTCGAGTTTTCCGGTCAGCAGAGCATTTTCTTTAATCGGCTGCTCGGCAAATTTCGGATAGATACAGCTGCTTCCGAGGAAAAGAAACTTTTTGACATTATTTTCATATGCAGCATTAACGGAATTAAAGATCATCATGACATTCTGATAGATAAATTCCGCCGGATAGGTATTATTAGCGAGTATTCCCCCGACTTTTCCCGCAGCGAAAAAAACATATTCCGGTTTTTCCGTTTCAAAAAACTCATCGACCTCGATTTGATTGATTAAATTCAGTTCATCGAGTTCTTTAGTAATTATATTCGAATAACCTTCGGACACAAGTTTCCTATAAATTGCCGAGCCAACGAGTCCGGTATGTCCTGCGAGATAGATTTTCGAGTTTAATTCCATCCTATGAAAAATTATTTAACAGTAGTATCCTTTTTATCCGTTCCGGACATTTTATCTTTGACCATATTAATTCTTTGTCTGATAGACGGGTCATTCGGATACTGTTGTACGAGAGTATTAAGGATATCGAGTTCCTTATTATATTCTCCTTTAGCGTCATAGATATCGAGTAAAATCATATACGGATTAAATCTTTGCGGAGCTGACGGGTCGCGTCTTTTAGTTTCCTCGATAGCAATTCTCTCCACTTCGTCGGAATAGTAATTAAACTTATCTTTCACGCCGAGCCGGTTATAGAGCATTGCAACGCTATACATCGTTCTGAAATCCATCGGTACTCCGTCCGAAGGGATATATTTTTCCATATAATCGAGAGTTTCTATTGCTTTAGAAATACCCGCCAAATCTTCCGAATATTTTTGAGCAAGCGAAATATACAGTGAGCGGTACGATTCAATCATTCTTTGCTGCACTTCTTCGTAGAAAATATTTTTATCGTTCAGACCGGTCATCATAAATCCGTACTGCGGAGTTTTGCTTGGTTTATCCACAAGGTCAATAATACATTTTCTCATAATATCAACATTCATGGGTGTTGAAGCACCCAAATTACTGACCATATAGGGTACGAGTCTCTGCGCCATACCTTCTGCGACGAGATAATCCGACAGTCCGACATAATAATCGGGCGAGACAGTAATCGAGAAATAGAACGGTCTCTGCCATTTATTAGCTTTAAGAATATCCAGCACGATCAAGTCATTAGTTTTAATCGCATTAATAACCTGTCCTCCCTGTCTTTGTCTATAAGTCGGCTGGACGTCGAATCTGATTTTCATCGGCAGGTCGGGATTATTTCTCATCGAATCCGGGTAGGCGCTCAGGGGCACATCGAGGGTTTCATATTTATGTTCGGGCCATATTTGCGGCTGCAGAGCACGTATTTGCTGGTCGGTCATTGTAAACGGCACAGTCAGAGCGCCATAGGGTCTTTCATTTTTCAGCTGCAGATTATACCAATCAATCTGAGCGAGTGACAGATTAACAATTCTGACATCCTGTCTGACACCATAGACCGCCTGCAGGCACCAGAGCGGGAACGTATCGTTATCTCCGTTAGTAATCAATATAGCATCTTTTTCAACGCTTTGCAGCAGGTTATAGGCATACACAAAGGGGAAATAGTTACTGCCTCTATCCTGATATTTATAATTAACTCTTGCCATATTGAAAGGAACGAATACGGCAGCAGCGAGCATAATAAATCCGGCAGCGATATACACATTTTTATTTTTCAGGAAATCTTTAGTAATTTCGATAAGTGCCAGCACACCCACTCCGATCCAGAACGAGAACACGAAGAACGCCCCCACGTAGAAATAGTCTCTTTCCCTCGGCTGGGGGTCCTGCTGGTTCTGGTACAGAGTGGTGACTATTCCCATCACAAGAAACATAGCCATAAACACGATTGCGAGTTTCCAGTCCTTTCTGAACTGATGGAATATTCCAATTAACGCAAATATAAAGGGAATAGCATAGAACTTTTTAAAATCCACGCCGTCGTCCTGATTCCATCCTGCTCTGCCGATATAGTTCCAGAAAAGATATCTATTGAACATATGGTTAATTTGATACTTCCACATAAACTCCAAATCGCTTGAATACAGTACCCGAGTTCTTTCGTGCATAGGTTCCTGCGAATATCTTCTGGGCCAGATAAGCGGTTGTTCGCCGTACTGTTCGCGGTTCAGGTAAGAAATCAGTCTTTCGATATTATTCGGGTTATTTTCATTAATCGGTAAATCTTTTACTTCCGAGCGCAGGAGCACCGATATATAAGTTGAGTATCCGATTATAACCAGGAACAGAGCGAGGCATGCAAAATAGAACGCTTTATTTTTTTGATTCATAAAATAGAAAATCCCGATAAACAGTGTAGCGATAATCGCCACACCGACCATAGTTCCGGCAGACATAATCAAGAGCGGATATTTTTTCACTATAAACGGATATACAATAAAGAATGCGAGCATCGAGCCGATTACGGCAATAACGAAACCTTTATTCGAAAACTGAAATCTTTTAAAATAGAAAATAAGTCCGGCAATAAACATCATTTGCACGACGAGCAGGTGGATTCCGATAGACAATCCGACGATATAAGCAACCATCAGGAGATATTTATCGCTTCCTTTTTCGTCTGCTTTTTCCCACCAGAGCATAAGGAGGTAGGCAGAGACAGCGATAAGGAAAGTGCCGAATCCATACACTTCCGCTTCCATAGCATTAAACCAGAAGCTATCGCTGAAGGCATAGGAAAGAGCACCAATAGCGGACGGAATGCATATAACAATAATATCGAACAGATTTTTCGGTTTACCCCGCCAGTTTTTAATAGCTTTAACCGAGACGAGGTACAGCATCAGCACAGACAGGGCGCTTGAGATAACCGACAGCATATTCATTCTGAATCCGATATCTTCTCCGAACGGAATCATAGTAAAAATTCTTCCGACAAGAATATGCAGGGGAGCGCCAGGCGGGTGCGGAGTAGAGAGAGTATAGGCACAGGCAAGAAACTCGCCGCAGTCCCAGAGTGACAGAGTCGGCTGCACCGTCATTACATAAATAACCAGAGTAATCAGGAACACAATCGTACCCGAAATAAAATTAAATCTTTTAAAATCCATAATAAAAAAATTAAAAAATAAAAATTCAGTTTTTTACGGGTTTTTCCCGTTTAGCCAGAATAGTATCAATCAATCCATATTTTTTAGCTTCTTCGGCAGACATATAATTATCGCGTTCAGCATCTTTATGAATCTGTTCAACCGTTTTGCCCGTATGTTCGGAAATAATTTTATAGATAGTTTCTCTTGTTCTTATAATTTCCTTTGTATAGATTTCTATATCCGTTGCCTGTCCCTGCGTACCACCGAGCGGTTGGTGCAGCAGGATTTTCGAATGCGGCAGAGCGATTCTTTTTCCGTGTGTTCCGCCTGTAAGCAGCACCTGAGCCATCGAAGCGGCGAGTCCGACGCACATAGTAGATATATCGGGTCTGATATAATTCATAGTATCATATATAGCCAAGCCGGCAGAGACGCTTCCTCCCGGCGAATTGATATAGACCATAATATCCTTATCAGGGTCTTCATATTCGAGAAAAAGCAACTGTGCTATAATCAACGACGACATCTCGTCGAAAATCGGTGTTCCGATAAATACGATTCTTTCTTTCAGGAGGCGGGAATATATATCGTAGGCACGTTCGCCTCTTGAAGTAGATTCGACGACAATCGGGACGAGCTGGTTTTTAATAATTTCGGCTTTATCGAGTTCCGGAGTGATAAAGTCCTTATTTTTTTTAATAATATTTGTAAAATCCATACAGATTAAATTTAATTAAATAATAATTTTACTATCTTCTTTATCTTCCTTATTTTCCGATTTAATCACTTCCTCAGTCTCCGTAATCTTTGCATTATCTATTATGAAGTCAAGCAGTTTATCGCTCAATATTGTTTCCTGAATTCTTTCATTCGATTTAAAATACTGGATTAGTTTATCAACCGGAATATTAGTTTTCTTGGTACGCGTTTCGGCAAATTTCTTATAATCTTCTTCAGTCAGTGTAATATTTTCCAATTTAATAATTTTATTTTTTATTTCATACCATTTGGCGCTCAAAATCGCTTTAGTTCTTTTTTCCTTTCTGAATTCCTCCTCGTCGAAGTCAATTTTTTCTTTTCTATGCGAGAGTTCTTGTTTATAATCTCTTACCATTCCGTCGAGCACAGTATTGACATAGATATCCGGTACGGAAACGTCATTAAGTTTAATTAATTCATCTATTGCATCATTCCGTAATTCTTCTACGAAATATGTATTATAATAGTTCAGCAAATCCTGTTTAATATTTTCGCGGAACTGTTCGATAGTTTTAACATTTTCATCTTTAGTAATTTTTTTAAAATACTCTTCATTCATTTCGGGATATAAAACCTTTTCGACTTTTTTGCAATGAATTTTCATTTTAACCGGTTTTTCGCTGTCGAATTCAACATCCTCTATTCGTTCTTCATTTTCCTTAATATTTTTGAGAGCTTTAAGGAAAGATTTACCCATCGAAGGATTTTTCAGATAGATTCTGAGGTCCGACATTTTTTCGCCGATAAGAACATTACCCGTCTCATCCAGATTCTGCACATCCACAGTAACGATATAGTCATCATCGACCGCCTGTCCGTCAATTTCCTTAGTAGAATTTCTATAATTAATGCTATTAATTTCCTCATCGAGGGCGGAGTCATCAATCTTAGCGATTTTTTTAGTAAGTTCGATACCTTTATAATTTTCGACAACAATTTCCGGCATTATTTCAAATTCAATTTTGAAATACAATTTTTCCTTCGGTTTATAGTCGAGGTCAACGAGTTTAGGGTTTCCCAGGACATTAATTTTATTCTCATCCACATATTTTCCGAATTCATCGTTAGCGATATCTTCAGTAGCGGAGTATTCGATAGATTCGCCGTACAATCTTTTTACATATTCGAGCGGGGCTTTACCTTTTCTAAATCCTTTAATTTCGGCTTTTTTTCTATATTTTTCATACGCCTCATTAAAATGAGGGATAAGGTCTTCATAGGACAGGGTAAGTTCCATTTCTCTTTTAAACTCACCAATTTCTTTTATCTTAATATCCATTTAAAAAATTTAATTTAAACTTTTAATTTACTTAATACTTAAAAAAGTTACAATGCAAAACAAAAGGTGAAGCGATTTAGATAACGCACATCTGTCCAAAATAACTTACTAAAGATTATAAAAAAATTCCTGAAAAATTAGATTAAAAACCATATTTTTATATTTTACAAAATAAATATATATA
>VGWA01000127.1 GCA_016873795.1 Ignavibacteria bacterium | reverse complement strand
CCGTTAGGCTGGGTTGTATAATTGTAAGTAAATAACCTCTGATACGGAAAATTCCCGGGAACGGTTGTGTCGGGTGAATTTACATTCGGAACTTTTGTAATGAATGGTGATACATCGTTAATCGGATCCTCGTCAAGATATCCATAACCTAAAATCATCACTGCAGCGAGTGTAACCGAAAAAAGAACATAAATGATTTTTTTCATTTTTTTACCCCTTATTTATTTAATAAAATATTTGTTTAAGAAAATATTTTATGTAAATAAATATATACCAATTATTATATAAAATCAAGTATCTTTTTTTAAATACTGTTCTTCAAAAAATGATTTAACAAATAGCAAATTGTAAAAAGCAAAAAGCAAATAGGAAAACATATAACATATAATATTATATCATATTGCATATAAATCGAATAAAATTGAAAATTAAAAATAAAAAAAATCAGAATTTTTCAATTATACATTTTACATTATACATTATAAATAAAAAAAAGGGTTAGCGTTTTTCAACGATAACCCTTTTGTTACTCGTCACGCGTTACGCGTTACGTCCCGAGTACTCGGGATTACTTGTTATTTTATAAGCATCATTCTCTTAACATCGCTGAATCCGTTAACTTCTATTCTGTAGAAATAGACTCCGCTTGCGAGTTCGCTTGCGTTGAATTCAACAATATAATTCCCCGGTGTTTTTACTTCGTTTACAAGCGTCCTGATTTCTCTTCCGAGCACGTCGTAAATCTTCATTGTAACAAAGCCCTGTTTCGGCAGTGCGAAATTAATCTTTGTCACCGGATTGAACGGATTCGGATAGTTCTGCGACAAAGCATAAGTCATCGGAATTTCAGTATTCAGATTCGTTACGCCCATCGGTCCTGGTTCTATTACAATACAAATATTAGGTAATGTTGTATATGTAGTACCAGGTGTTACGATTTGGACACAACCGTCTCCCGCTGAAATATCTGAATGCTGGTGTGTGTTTCTCTGAGGTGTAATCGCAGTACCGTTTACCGTAGTGTTAGACGTATAACTTGAATTATTGAAGCAGATTTCTATTAACAGATTCGTTCCGTTGTAATAGAACGGTGTCTGCAGGTTGATATACTGCAATCCCGCACCTGGTACCGCATAAGAGCCGTCATACGCAGTTGTCCATCCTGTACTTGTAAATGTCGTTATTGTCGTCAGAGATGTATTCTGCATCAGTATTTTGAATCCTTCCATCGTCTGAGCAGCAGGTGTGATGACCGTATATCCGATTTTCTGAATATATCCTCCGCCCGGAACACCGATTTCCGACCCAAGATAAAGCATATCGGTTCTGGAATCCATATAGAATGTATAGAAAGGCCAGCCGGTTGCCGTTGTACCGGTTCCGATACAGACCGTAACCTGATTCACAATCTTGAACCAGTAAAGAGAAGTGGAGTCCATATTATGCTGTGCAGATGCATCTCTTGCAATGATTTTATATGCAATCGAGTCTCCGGGTATAACCTGTGTTGTATCGGAATTGAATGCGCCCGTCCAGCTGCTTGTACCGTCCGTTACTTTCGAAAGATTGAATCTCTTCCGTTCGGATGAAGTGCTGTTCTTGTACCAAGCTACCCAAACGGAATCAATGTCGAACAGGTCTGATGCCGTGCAGTTAACCGTTGCGGGCCATTGAACTTTCGGACAACTCGTTATCGGGGTGTGAGTAATTACCGGTTTTGTCGTATCGGTTCCGATAGCAAGGAATGTATGCGGATTCGACGAAGAGCCGGATGCACCGATTCTGTTTAGTGAATCCATCGTCATAATGTAATATCTATATGTTGCCGCCATCCCGTTTCCTGGTATGTTTCCCGTCCAGTTATTTCCGGACGGATTTGTCATTGCTATACTGTCGAACGCCGACGGATTATCCCTCGACCAGTAAAGTTTTGTAGCTCCGTTCATTAATCCCACACCTACAGGAGTAATCACACAATTGACAACATACGGTCCGGTGAGGTTTTGTGTATTTGAAAGAGGCGTATGTGCAATCTGCGGACCGACGTCTCTTAGTTTATAGCCGCCGAGTGCAAAGTTCTGGTAGTTAAGCAGCAGAACCATAGCATTGCCGACTTTGCAGATTTCGGCACCGCCGGCTATACCTACGTTAGATGCCGGTGCTGTATGCGAGAAGAAAAATGAATCCAGAATTGCTCCGGTTGCAATGCTGATTTTATACAAACCGTTTGTGATTGCCGTACTGCCGGATACATTCTGATTCCATGCCCATAGCACTGCCTGACCGCCGGTCGAATCCCATGCAAGTCCGTATTTACCTGCGGGCCAGGTGAGGTTGATTTGTCCTTTCAGAAGATTGTTAGTATCTTTACAATAAATATTGTAAGGTGACGTGGAGCCCCAGTCACTGTACCAGAAAGCGCCTCTGTTCGGGTCGTAAGCAATATTTCTGATATTGCCGTTTCCCGCTAATGAGAAAGTGGCTTTCTGCACACCGAGCGTATCGAATTTGTACAGGACTGTCGAGCCTGCACCACCGTAAAGATACTGACCATCCCAGGTCAAATCTCTAATCGATGACGGATATGTAACCGAATCTGCAAAGGTTCCGGGACCGCCGCCGGGTCCGTCACCCCAGTACCTGTACATATATGCGGCATTCCATCTGTTGAAATAATATTTGCCGTTTACGTACATTGCACCGACTGTTCCTGTCGGCATTCCGTTAGGCTGGGTTGTATAATTGTAAGTAAATAACCTCTGATACGGAAAATTCCCGGGAACGGTTGTGTCGGGTGAATTTACATTCGGAACTTTTGTAATAAATGGTGTAACATCGTTAATCGGGTCCTCGTCAAGATATCCATAACCTAAAATCATCACTGCGGCGAGTGTAAACGAAAAAAGAACATAAATGATTTTTTTCATCTTCTTACCCCTTATTTTAAGTTAATAAATATTTAATTTAAAAAAAATGTTTATGTATAAATATAAATTATTTAAAAAATTAAATCAAGTATTTTTTTTAAATACAGTAATGCAAAAAAAATGATTTAACAAATAGCAAATAGCAAAAAGTAAAAAGCAAATAGGAAATAGGAAAACATATAACATATAACATATAATATATTGCACATAATAAATATTAAATAGGAAATATTAAAACAAATAACATATAACATTTAAAATATAACATATAATAAATTGCATATAAATGTAGAATTGAAAATTAAAAATAAAAAAAATCAGAATTTTTCAATTATACATTTTACATTATACATTATAAATAAAAAAAAGGGTTAGCGTTTTTCAACGATAACCCTTTTGTTACGCGTCACTCGTTACGTCCCGAGTACTCGGGATTACTTGTTATTTTATAAGCATCATTCTCTTTACATCGCTGAATCCGTTTACTTCTAACTTATAGAAATAAACTCCGCTTGCGAGTTCGTTTGCGTTGAATTCAACTATATAATTTCCTGCATTTCTTACTTCATTAACCAGAGTTCTGACTTCCCTTCCGAGTACGTCATAAATCTTCATTGTAACAAAGCCCTGTTTCGGCAGTGCGAAATTAATCTTTGTTACGGGATTGAAGGGATTCGGATAGTTCTGCGATAATGCGTAAGTCGTCGGAATTTCGTTATTCAGATTCGTGATTCCCATCGGTCCGGGATTGTATACAAATTTTGTATTTGCTCTTCCCGGAGGCGCTGTCGTCAGCGTCCAAGCCGTATATGTGCATCCATCATCATTCGATAGGTCTCCATATCTGCCCCAGTACATTCCTGCCACAGGTGTGGAATTTACTGTCGAATATGATGTGTATGAGGAGTTGTTATAGCATACTTCAACAAGTAAATTATCTGTGCCGTTATACTGGAACGGACTCGTCAATTGAATCATATTCCAGCCCGGTGCGGTTGGTGTCCATGAAGCGGGTGCGAAACATGTTGTCCAGCCGGTTGTTACCCATCCTGACAGTGAAGTCAGAGATGTATGCTGCATATTAATTTTAAAGCCATTCATAACCGGTGCTCCGACAGTTATAACATTAAATCCTACTTCCGCAAATTGTCCCGTCGGTAATCCTAATTCGGATGCAAGATACAGGTATTGTGTTCTTCCGTCCATCCAGTAAGTAGTGAACGGGAAGTTGGAGGATGTAGTGCCGGTTCCTATAATAAGCGTTACCTGATTTATTATCGGGAACCATTTTATAACCGTCGAGTCCATATTATGCTGTGCAGACGCATCTCTTGCAATGACTCTATAACCTATTGAGTCGCCTACTGCAACCTGAGTAGTATCTGAATTGAATACACCTGACCAGCTGTTTCCTGTACCTCTGGTAAGATTAAATCTTTGCCTTGGATTCGAAGTGCTGTTTTTGTACCAGCCGACCCATACCGAGTCAATACCAAAGGGGTCACTTGCAGTACAGTTTACAGTCGTTGGCCATTGAGCTCTCGGACAGTTAACAATAGGAGTATGTGTAATGACCGGTTTCGTGGTATCTGAAGCTATCGCCAAAAACGAGTGCAGAACTGCAGGTGCTCCCGGAGGTGAGGTTCCTACTCTTCCGAGTGCATCGGTTCCTGCAATGTAATATCTGTAAGTTGCCGCTGTGTTGTTGCCGGGAATGTTACCTGTCCAGTTGCTACCAGACGGATTTGTCATTACGACACTATCCGTTATGACAGGATTATTTCTTGACCAGTAAATTTTTGCTCCGGCAATAGTCGAACCGGTTACTGTAATGCTTGCATTTACGACATACGGTCCGGCAAGATTTTGAGTATTCGGAAGCGGTGTATGGTTGATCATCGGTCCGGGTGCTCCCGGAATGGCAAATGCGTCAATTTCGGAACCGCCCGCAAATGTACCAATTAGTGTCGAATTACCTGTTGCTACATCGATTCTTCTTAATTCGCCCTGAGTCGTATATGCTGCCCAGAAGCAGGAATCCGTGCTGTGGTCCCAGCTTAATCCCTGTGCATAGTTTGCTGCTGCGTTAAGCGAGCCGATTGTCGTTACGGCACCGGTAACTTTATCTATTGATACAAAAACATCGGTTGAAATATTCACTCCGTAAAGCTGTCCGCTGTTACTGCAGGCGATATCGATAATCAGACCTGAATACGGACTGCCTATCGGCGTGAAAGCACCTGTTGTCAGATTTAATGAACCAAGCTGACTTGCAGAGGACGCTGAGATATAATTCATCGCAAACATTGTACCGGTAGCAAAATCCCATGCAATACCCGTAATCGAGCCTGCGGGATTAATAGTTGCGATAGAATCTCTGTTTCCGGTCGTTGTATCGATCTTGTACAGTCCCAGAGTATATCGCACCGCCCACCAGTTGCCGCTGCCGTCAAAACTTCCTGCACAGAAAAATGCACCGTTGTCGGTAGCTAATGATGTTAGAGTACCTGGTGTATTTAAAAACATTTTTAACGGTCCTAACGGGGCACCGGTTCCGTAAGCATTGCATGCAAATGCACGGCTGTCCCACGCAAGAAGATTATCCGCTGCGATTATCGGATTTACCGGATTTTGCATTCGCGGCGGAAGCCCGTCGGAAACCACTTTTGATTTATCCTGAGCCATCACATTCAGACTCATCAAAATCAGAATGACAATAAATGTCGAAAGGATTTTCTTCATCTTTTCTCTCCTTTTTTATTTTTTAAGAAATCCATTCTGATAAAATATTTATTATAGATACATATGTCAATCCTAATTTATTTCCAAAATGAGTGAATTATTGCACATCTGTCCAAAATAACTTACTAAAGATTATAAAAAAATTCCTGAAAAATTAGATTAAAAACCATATTTTTATATTTTACAAAATAAATATATATA
>VGWA01000126.1 GCA_016873795.1 Ignavibacteria bacterium | reverse complement strand
TAATAATATTTGCGGTATACTTGTAATTTTAAAATTTCCTTCCGCTTTAAAATCTACAAATTTTGAAGCCAATGTTATCGATTTTATACCTTCAGTTTTTATAAAGGTCAGGTCTAAAGGTGTTTCGGGAATCGGGTATATCCCATAGATAGAAGGAAATATTCTGAAATTATAATTACCGGACACATCATCTACATCAATACCCGAACCTTTTATGTTAAAAGAAAAATTTAAATCGCTTTTATCCTGAGTGTTGTGCGATATCGTTGATATATCCAGAGATTTGACTGAACCGTTTAATTGATAATCAGGATTTTTAATATTTTTTAAGTTAATTTTCCCTTCCAGATTTGTTGTCAGAGTATTCGAACTATAATCCAGTTTTATATCAAAATTCATGCTGTTAGCAGTAACAATTCCTTTTGCCGCTCTGATATTCTGCCCGTAAATTTCGGAATTACTTATTGTAAAATCAAATTTGCCTGCTAAAGTATTAATATCGGTTCCCCTGCCGTCTGCTTTCAAATTCATATTAATAGTGCTCTTAAGATTATCATCTTTAATTATTTTGCCTATGTTGATACTTTTTGCGAATAAATCAGTTTTATAACTTATATTGTTATTTCTTAAATCGAGTTTGACATCTCCTGTAATGTTTCCTGAACCTGTTCTGATGTCTATTCCGGAAGAAAAATTAAGAGGTTCGCCTGTAAATTTTATGTCTGTATAAACGGTTCCAACGTGACTGTAATCGGGTATATCTATTCCGGGAAGACAATTTTTTACATCGCCGGGTTCTATTTTAGATTCATTGAGGTTTACATCAAGATACAGCTTTTCCGGTGCTGTGAGGTTCTTAACTTTGCCGTTTATATTGATGGTGGTGTAGTCAGTGTTCAAAATAAGATTTTGAAGTGTTATATCATTGTATTTTCCATTTGCTTCAATTTTTACAAAATATTTTCCGTTCAGAAAATTAAGATGGGGTAAAAAATATTTCAAATCATGGACATTAAATCTATCTGCGATCAGACTAAATTCCACATTGTAATCTGCCATATCTTCATAATTTGAAAAATTGAAAGGATCAAATCCGGCAATAAATGCTTTATTTATTAAAATATTCGTGCTATCTGTTGTCAGTTTAAAACTCTTTATATCTGTTGAAGATTTATCTGCAATTTTTATGTTTGCGGAAAAATCATTAAGATTGAACTGTGTGTTGGTTTTGAAATTCAGTTTGGATATTTCAAATTCTTTTATCTCTTCCGAATATAAACCGCTCAGAATTATATTAATATTTGAAATGTCGAAATTATTCAGATTGAATCTGTCAGGATACAATGATGCAGACGGTTCAGCGCTACTTTTTAATGAATCCTGTATATTGATGTGTCCACCGGTCATATTAAACTTATTACATTCGATTTTCCAGTCGAATTCCTTTTTGACAGTATCTATTTCCGGTTTCTCGGTTTTTAAAATATATTCGAAATTCCATATTAAACTGTCATTTACATCTTTGGTTTTGAACAACCTTATATCAGGTTCGTTAATATCGAGTTGTTTTATTACTACTCTTTTATCCAGAAGCGGTTTCAATTCATAATTTACACCTATTTCGTTTAATGCTGCAATAGTATCACTTTTAAAAATAATCCTTATATCGTGAAGAGAAATTTTAGTGAAAAAATTACCTTTCAGCGATTCGGCGGTGATAACAGTTTCTTTTTCAGCTAAACCTGAATTTAATTCGTCAAGAACTCTGTTCAGCAGCCAGTTCTTGAAAATAGGAGTCTGTATAAAAAAAAGTAATAGTATTAAAAATACTATCAGAGAAAGAAAAAAATAAAAGAAAACCTTAAAAACTTTTCTGAAGAAACTTTTTGGTTTTTTAGAAGGATTTACAATTGCTGAGTCTTGTTTTTCGGGTTGTTCGGTATCAGTATTCTGTTTTTCGTTCTTATTTAATATTTCTTTTTCGTTATTAATGACTTATTCACTTTAATTTTTTGTTTCCGTTCATCGTTTGCTACTATATAATTTCAGAATCTTTTGCATTTAACATCACTAATTCATCTTACTTTTTTCCTTTTTTTATTATTTCAGTTGTACTATAGCCGTTTATGAAAGGAAGACTCAAAACTTTTCCGCCGTTTTTTGTTACTACATCTGCACCTACTATATTTTGTTCTTTCCAGTCTCCACCTTTTACAAGTAAATCAGGTAAAATCTTTTTTATAATTATGAAAGGCGTTTTCTCATTAAATATTACAACCGCATCAACCGGTTTGATGTTATCAAGTACAAATGCTCTGTCGTTTTCATTATTAACCGGTCTGTCGCTTCCCTTTATTAATTTTACTGATTTATCCGAATTCAATCCAACCACAAGAAAATCACCGAGTTTTTTTGCTCTATTGAGATATTCGATATGTCCCCGATGAATTATATCGAAACATCCGTTTGTAAAAACAAGTTTAAGATTTTTACTTTTTAATGTTTTTCTTAATTTCAAGAAATCATTTAGTAAGTAAATCATGATTAATCAGTAATTTATCAGTCTTTCTTTTTCTATAGGCACAATTCCTACTTCTTCAACAACCAGACCCGCAGCAATATTTGCAAGTTCAACAGCTTCCCTCGTAGTAGCATTTCCGGCAAGTGCGACCGCTATCGTAGATATAACAGTATCACCTGCACCCGATACATCTGCCACTTTTCGTGCTTTCGTTTTCATGATATCGATTTTTAACTTTCCGTCTGGTTTCTCGAAAAAAAGCATTCCTTTCTCTCCGAGTGTTAAAACAAGATTTTTACATTTAATTTGTTTTATCAGCCTTCTGCCGAGCTTTTCCATATCACTTTCGCTTTTCACTTTTATTCCAAATGCATCTTCAATTTCTTTTTTGTTGGGCTTGAAAAGAAAAACATTTTTATATTCAAAGAAATTCTCGAACTTTGGATCAACTAATATTTTCTTTGAATTTTCTCTCGAAAATCTTGTCAACCCCTTTATTATATTCTTTGTTAATACTCCTTTATTGTAATCCTGCACAACAATAAATTCGAATTTTCCGGAATTCTTTTGCAAAAACTGAAATATTTTCTTTTCCATATCGGAATCAACAGGGTCAACCGTTTCACTATCAATTCTTAACAGATGATGGGAATCGGCAATTATTCTTGTCTTGCTCGTGGTTAATCTTTTTGAATCTTTAATTAAACCGGATGTTTCTATTTTCAATTGTGAGAAAATATATTCAAGTTCCTCAAAATCATTATCGTAACCCCCGACTCCTATAATTATAGGATTTGCTCCTAGTGCCTTGATGTTCAGACAGACGTTTGCAGCACCCCCTAATTTCGGTTCGCTTTTCTTAATATTAAAAACCTGTACGGGAGCTTCAGGTGATATCCTTTTTACATCACCCAGTAAATATCTGTCGAGCATAATATCACCTATTACACAGATGTTTTTCCCTGCTGCATTATTTAAAATGGTTTTTATTCGATTTCTGTTCATACACAAAAATAGTTTTATTAAAATGCTTATTCAAGTCAGCAACCTGAAATGTAAACAGCGCTTTAAGCGATAAAATATTAATGTAAAAATAAGAACTTATTGTAAAAAATAAATTGTAAATATTTACTGATGAATCTAAAAATTTGTGAAGACCCAGTTCAAAAACTGATCTCCCTGATATCTTTGAGAAAAGAATACCTGAATACCGTTCTTCGAAAGTAACTGAATTACATCCCTGCCCCGGTTTTCTATCAAACTTTCGAATTTTGTATCGGGAAATAAAGCAACATACTTTCCGAGATCATACTGCATTGTTATCGAATCGGCTCTGTTAATCTTGTGTATTAGTAACGGAAGCAGTGAATTATTCCTCAGTATGGTTAAACTGTCAGACATTTCTGCAGTATCTGTTTCTACTATCATTTTATCTCCTCTATAAAGAGGCAGGTAATCGTTTATTTTTTTATCAAATAGCTTTAAAGAAATATTATAAACGCCGCTTTCAAACGGTGATTTTTTTAATGCACTGGTATAATAAAGCGTAGCAAACGGCTTTAATACTATAATCATCTTGACTTCGTTAAAATTTATCAAATCCTCAATGTTCTTCTCCGAAAATATTTTTTTCTGCTCGCTGTAGACAAGCGAATCTTCTTCTATTGTTCTTAATTCAAGCAGAATGCTGTATCTTTCAAAACCAAAATTGTCGTAATCTAAACTGTCAATTATTTCAGGATTTACCGAGCCCAAAATAATAGATATCGTCTGAGGATTTACGGTAAAATTCGTATTGTCAATCCGCAAGTCCTTAATGGCAAATAAACGATTATAATTTATTAAATTAGGATTTTTATCCAGTGAAATTACGTTTTTTGCAAACTGACTTATTGCAGAATCACTTAATGCTCTTTTGTTCTCTTTTAAACGGAAAATTTTATAATCTCCTATTTCATCATAATTTATGCCAAGTAATTTTAATTTCTCTTTGTAGTTATCACTTTTCACAAGTGCAAGATTCACCTTGTTTTTCTCAAAATATGATTTTATATCGAGTATATTTAAATCTTCCTTGCCGTCCTTTTTTTTATTTCTGCTTTCTGTTGTCTTTTTGATTTTAGATAAGTCATCAGTAAGGAAAATATCCGGTTTATTTGAAAATGTTTGAATCGGATATATATCGTAAAATCCTTCTATTATTTCGAAATAAATTTTTTCGTCATTTTGGATTATATCTTTTTTAATTTCCTGTCTTATAAAACTTGACGTCTCAAATGTATCTTCCCTGTACGGGACAGGATAATATAAAGACCATACGAGATTAACCGTTAGAATTGCTATTAACAAAGAATAAGCTAACCAGTCTCTGAATTTCAATAACTGCCTTACAGCCAAAGGTATAAAAAGTATTGAATTTATTACAATATATCTTGATATCATATTTGTCCCGCCTGTTCCCAAAACACCCTGCAGAATCAGAAATAACAGCTGAAAAATATTGAAATACAGGAAATATTTTAATAACCTGTTATTTTTTTCTCTAAAAATCATAAATATTTCTTTTGTCGCAAAAAAAGTCGTCAACGGCGCTATATAAAAAATAAATATCGGATACTGAAAAAGTCTCTGCATAAATTTTGTATTGTTGTAATCTTCATAAATTCTGGCTGTTTCTTTTATAAAATAAAACGGATCCTTATAGTCTATAAAATTTAAAATTAACCAGAAAATAATAGAAGTAAAAGATATGAATGCAATCAGGAGGGAATTATATCCGATTTCAACTTTTATTTCGGATGAACTTTTATTTTTATATACTTCATAAACAACAAAGAGTAAAAAAACTAAACTGAATAACCAGCCCTCATATCTGAATCCGTTGGAAAAAGCAAATGAAAGAGAAGAAAGCAACAGATAAGTCCGCACATATCCGGACTTTTTCCAAATAATGAAATAATATATGCCCGCAATAATAAAAAAGAAAAACGGTGATTCGGGAAGCCCTGAAATACTTAGCCATACCTGAAAAGGAAAAAGTGAAAAAATTAATGAAGAAATAAATGCAGTATTCAGGTTAAAACATATTTTTACAAGCCTGAAAAAATAAACCAGAGATAATAACGAAAAAATAAAATTTAAAATTGTCGCAGCAGTAAAAAGGTCTTTGATAAAAATCATCAGGAATCCGTTTAACCAGAAATGAAACGGCAGCCATACACCTGAATATATTTTGGGATTCTGAATCCATTCGAATGAAATTACAGTTCTGCAATAATCATCCGCAGACAACCATCTGTAACCGGAAATCAGCAGAATCACCTGGAAAGAAGTTTTGACAATAATTAAAAGTAATAAAAGAAACCATTCTTTTTGAAACAGTTCCTGAATGATTTTGAAAAACTTTCTATCAATT
>VGWA01000125.1 GCA_016873795.1 Ignavibacteria bacterium | reverse complement strand
ACCTGTTATGACTTTACTATACTGTGCATGATGCTCGTCATTTATTATTTTTACAGGCAATATTGCATTGTTGAAAGTACAGTTTTGAATAGTAGTCTGCCCGCCTGCATTTTCGAGTATTATCCCCTGCCAGTAATTATTCGGTAAATTCAAAACAATATTGTTAATATTAGCATTTGCACCATTTTCTATTTTAATTAATGAATTAACTCCCAAATTAACTGTTGCATTCAAATTTAATATCAGATTTGATAAATTACCAGTTAATTTCAAAATCGAATTATCTTTAATGTTTAGAATGCCATTAGATTCTATTTCTAATTTTACATTATTTAATTCGACATCTCCGAAAATATTTATCTCGCTATTGTAAGGAATTATTATTGCCGAATTATCATTTCCTATAACATTAGAATTATCCAGTATTATAGTTCCATAATAATTGATCGGAGTATTTTCATTCTCCGGTATTCCCATATATTGAGCAGACAATATTGCATTATTCAGTAAAGTTATTTTTGAATTTGGATTACAATATAAAGTATCGTAATTCACTATAATAAACTTTTTATTATTGCCAATAATTAAATTACTGTCAATTTCGAATCGTGTACCCCATAAAGTATCGCAGGTAAAAATAATACCCGGCGTAACTGTTATATTACCTTTTTCGTTAGGGAAATAATCATAATAATAAGGGTCTGTGTTTATGTTTGAATTAATTCGTTCAGAAATAAAAGGTAATATCGTATCTAAAATTGCATTTGTTATTAGATTTACTTTTCTTAATGTATCCATAACAACTCCTTTACTCAAAGGAAACGGAGTACCTCTTATAAAGAATTTTTGTTCGAATGGTGTCGTTCTATAATAGTTTGTATTCCTCGTTGTCAGTTCCCAAATTTTATATTCCGGGATATCACTTGTCGTGAAACTTTCATAATATACACTCGTGTCGCCATCGTTTTTTAACTTTTTCCACAATTCCATTTTTTGATTTAATGGATTATTATCATTATATCTGAATATCCACCTGCTGATATAATTGGAATCGTCTGGTAAATAATTGAATTTACCATATTTCGAATCGGTATAATCAAAATACCACTGATAAACTTCTCCCGTCGCAGGTACTGTCGCAGTAAATTTATATTTAGAAAAGCCACAGAGGAATGATGTTAACGCAGAGTTTATTGACTTTGGGTATGCACTTGTATGACTCGTAAACATGTCATTCTGGTATAATACTACATGCTCCTGGTCATTCATAAAGCAGATTGGCCATATTTGACTATGTATTGTGTTATTATAAGAAAAATATCTCTTTTGCAAACAGCCGTATCTTACAGTATCGTATCTGTTTAACCCATCGTAATTTGTATATCCTTCGAATGGCACCGATACAATTTCAATTTTTATATTCATTAAAAAATTACTATCGTTTCCGCAATAAGAAATTATAATTTGCTTGTTAGTACCAGACTCACTATTTTCTTGTGAATAAACAAATAATTGGGTTATTAAAAGAATTAATATTGAAAAAATTGTTTTCTTCATTTTGTTTTATATTTAATTATAGAAAATGTTATTTAAGTGTAAAAATAAAACTATTGCTATATTCATTACTTATTCCTTCTACAAGCATCGAATTTACAGAAAGTGTATATAAATAAATAGTCTTCCTTTCACTGAATCTTAAAACTCCATTATTAGAGTATGAGCCGTATTCACACTCACTACGATAATATACATTTTCTTCCGAATCAAACAAAATTACATCAGGAATATAATATAATGTACTACCGCTTGTTGGATAAATGTCAATAATATTCCCCGATGAATCCGTCTTTATTAGCCCTAATTTACTTCCATTATGTCTATACCAAAATCCTGAAGCAATAATATTATTCTTTTTGTCTATTGTTGGAGTGCAGTTATAGGCTAAAACTATCGAATCTCCTAATTTTCTTAGCTTTTCCCATCTTAAATTCCCATCTTTATCGAGTGACACAAATCCATGTTGAAGACCTCCTGTCCCAAATTCACAATAAATATTATTGTTTGCATCTATCGAACAACCAAAAGGAGGTTTCGCAAGGTTATACTTCCATTTCATATTTCCATATTTATCATATTTTGCAATGCCTCCGCTTCCTCCTATTTGACCGTCTGTCCATCCAACATATATGTTTTCGTCTCTGTCTAAAGATGGTGCTCCCACTGAATTCGGCACAGACCATTTTAATTTACCATCCGAAGTAAATGCACATAAATTGTACGGACCGATTACTGCATATATTGTTCCGTCTTTTCCAATTGCCGGCATCGTTACATTCGAATATATCGAGTAATCTTCGTATTCCCATTTCAAATATCCGCCCGAATCGATACAATATAAACCGGAACCACAAGGAATATAAATATTTCTTTCGTCGGATGATAATCCAAGTCCACAATCCCAACTCATTAATAATGTACTATCTTTAAATTTCCATATTATCTTTCCATTTTTATCGATTTTATAAAGTATTCCAGAATACATATTATGTAATATATGTAAGTAATAAATATTTCCTTCTGAATCAATTGTCGGATAAACATACATATATCCTGCTTCTATTGTATCTATCCAATTTATCGAAATACCATTTACAGGTGAAATGTACACTTCCGGTCCGTATGGATTGCCGGTCCTCCTTGCATTATATCCGTGTTGAGGCCACATTGGTAATTTATCATTAATAGGTGGATTATTTGGTGAGGTTATATCGGAACAACTACTCAAAATTAATGAAAATACTATAATTACGATAAAATTTATAATACTTATTAACTTCATTTTTTTAAAATTTATTTCCCTTAATATCGTAAATATTATTTATAAATTACATTTATAAATTTATTGCTTAATTTATTTAAAAAATTTCGATATTTAAGGTGCCCGTATCATTCTACTTATCTTATAATTACAAACTTTCTTGTCTGAATAAGTACTCCGTCAGAAAATAGCGAATAAAAATATACTCCGCTGGATAGATTATTTCCAGAAAAATTGATTTCATATTCTCCAGTTGCCTGTCTTGTTTTTATCAGTTCATCTATTTTTCTGCCGAGTATATCGAATATTTTTATTTGTATGTAACCCGTTTTCGGTATTGTATATTTTATTTTCGTAGAGGAGTTAAACGGATTCGGATAGTTTTGAATTAAGTTATATTTATCGGGGATACTTATAATATTTGAATTTATTCCTACGATTCCACCAAGATTATTTGTATGGTATATTTTACCATATTCACCGACTGTAAACCCGATATTAGTTCGGGGGATAATATATATTTTTCTTAATTCGGTAATGATTTGATACAGTGTCGTCATATAAATAAAAGAACAAATCACTTTGCTGCAATCCTCCGAAGTCAAATTCCATTAAGCAGGAATCCACTCTTTCGGTTCGGAGATTCTTTATTATTAATTTATACATTCCATAACCGAATGAACCTAAAGCTCTTGAATTACCACCACCTTCAATGTCAACATTCCAGCCGTCAAATTTCGGAATGCTATCGTTTTTTGGTGACATTTTATATTTTATTACTAAACTGTCTGGATGTATATAATGAATTCCATTTGTATAATTATAAGAGTTATAATTTTGAGAAATAATCATCGTTTTAGCAACAAGTGTGTAATAATTATTTCCATTAAATATTACAGAGACAGGATGGAGCAAAACTTCTATCGTATCTGTTGAATAATTATAAACTCCTACTTCTATATTTGTTGTTTGTGGAAATACATAAATTGGAAATATAATTAACAATATTAAATATTTTATCTTCATTTTTTTTACATTTTATTTTAAATAAATAATTTTTTTAGGTTTTGTAATTTGAAAATCGCTTTTGACTCTGATAAAATATATTCCAGAGGTATAATCGTCGAATCTTAATTTTGTTTCATATTTTCCTATATTATTGATTTCTAATTTCTTTTCAATTACTTTAGTACCTAAAATATTATAGATTTCAAGAATCAATTCCGGATTTTTTAATAATCTGGTATTTAATTCTATTTGAACTTTTAATTCTGAGTTAAATGGATTCGGATAACAATTTGATATTTTAAATCCAGTCGGTACTTCAGTTGATATCTGATTTATCCATACGCCGCCAGAAGTAGTTCTGTAAATTCTACCGACACCGCCTGTTATAAAACCATAATATGGATCAAAAAAATGTATGCTAAAAAAACTATTGTTTTCAGGTTTGTTTATTTCATTCCAGCCGATTCCAGAATTTGTTGTTTTAAGAATACTATTCCATCCTGATGTATAACCTGTATATGCATTTATGAAGAAGACATCATATAATTCCTCATTATATTCTAATATGTTTTCCCAATTTTGTCCGTTATTAGTAGTTCTAAAAATTCTGGAATTATCTAATGCATTATAACCTACAACATATCCGGTTAACTCAGAAATAAATCTTATTGAACCAAATCCAAAATCACCTAAATAATAAAAGGAAAAATTTTGACCACTGTTCGTTGTTTTATACACACCTCCGGAAGCAGATGAAAAAAATCCTGTGTTTTGATTTATAAAATATACACCATGAAGATTTCCATCTAAATCAGCTATCAGTTCCCAATTAAGTCCACCATTAGTTGTCTTGCAAACATATCCATACCTGCCTGCTGCATAACCTGTGTTTTCGTTTATGAAGTACAATGCATTATAAATTTGCGTGAGACTGTAATAAGGGGGTATAACGGATTGCCAGTTCAGACCGCCATTAGTCGTTTTAAAAATTCTTAAGTATCTTCCCGAGACAAAACCAGTATTTGCATTTACAAAATACATTCCATAAATAGCTGACCAATTCCAGCTTATTGTATCCGACATTGTATATCTTTGCCAGCTTATTCCACCATCTGACGTTTTAAAGAATCCAGCACCTTCAGATGACTCACCTCCTGCCGCAAATCCTGTATTCTCATTTATAAACTGAATTTTGTATAAATTCATAGAAGTATTCGTATGGTAAACAGTCCATTGCGATTTCAAAGTAGTACTGAATATTACAAAAATGATTAGTGTATATATTATTCTTTTTTCCATTTTGTCAGAATTAAAAGTTCATAAATATTTCAAATTAATCTTTTTTAAAATTAACTTAAATTCAATTTGTTTGTTATATGGCGATCTTGTCATATTTCTTCTCCTTTCTTTTTTACTTCAATAAAATAATTTTTTTTGAATTTGTAACAATATCCTGACTTCTTAATTTTACAAAATAAATACCGCTTGGATATTCATCAAACCTGATTCCCATTTCATACTTTCCGGAAAATTGTAAGTTGATATTTTTATTTAATATTAATTTTCCAAGTGTGTTAAACACTTCAAGTATGATTTCAGGATTTTTTAATAATCCGGTATTTAATTCTATTTGAACTTTTAATTCTGAGTTAAATGGATTTGGATAACAATTTGATATTTTAAATCCAGTCGGTACTTCAGTTGATATCTGATTTATCCATACCCCGCCGGATGTGGTTTTGTAAATTCTACCTCCCCCGCCTGTTATAAAACCATCATATGGATTTAAAAAATGTATGCTCAAAAATCCATTGTTTTCAGGTTTGTTTATTTCATTCCAGCTAATTCCAGAATTTGTCGTTTTAAGAATATTATTCCATCCTGATGTATAACCTATATATGCATTTGTGAAGAAGACATCATATAATTCCTCATTATATTCTAATATGTTTTCCCAATTTTGTCCGTTATTAGTAGTTCTGAAAATTCCGGAATTATCTAATGCATTATATCCTACAACATATCCGGTCGACTCAGAAATAAATCTTATTGAACCAAATCCAAAATCACCTAAATAATAAAAGGAAAAATTTTGACCACTGTTCGTTGTTTTATACACACCTCCGGAAG
>VGWA01000124.1 GCA_016873795.1 Ignavibacteria bacterium | reverse complement strand
GGAACGGGATGTCACATCTAACCGATTTGTATCAGGGATTGCTTGATCTGGGAGTTGCAAAAGAACAGGCACGAATTATGCTTCCTCTTAACATATATACCGAAATATATTGGACAGCTTCATATCAGGCAATAATGAATTTTATAGACTTAAGGGATGAGCCGCATGCACAATGGGAAATAAGGGAATATGCGCTTGCAATTAAAGATTTTATGCTTGAACTATTTCCCGAGACTACGAGAATATGGTTCGATGTAATGAATAATAAGTAGATATTTTTTAAAATGTATATTTAATCGAGGTGGGTGACCAACTGTTATTCTTCTTTAGTCAATCTGAAAATTTCTTTTTCGTCGAGTTTTTTAAATAAAGAAGATGAAGGAAATTCTGTAAAAAGTTGTTTTAGATAGAAGTTGTATTTTTCGGTATCTTTTTCGTAGAACCTGTATATTTGTGAAAGGAAGAATAATGCTTCGCATTTTGTAAATATTCCTTTTACGGCTGCAATATTCATCTGTTCGAGTCCCTTTTCCTTGTCTCCTTCCATTCCGATGATAGAAATAATAGATTGAAATTTTTTCGGCATAGACCCAAGAGCGTAATTCGAAAATCCCATTCCCAGAAATACTTCAATCTGATTCGGATTTCTTTTATAAGTTTCCTGCAAATATTCATAACTGTGTTTTCCTGCCCATGCGGCTTTCAGGAAACTTCCGCTTTTTGCATAAATCATTGCTCTGTAACCGTAGTTTGCTGCCATTACAGCATATGCGTCCGTGTTATTTTCATTTTTGTCGAGTATGTCTTCGCATAACCCCATGGTTTTTCTTGATAACTCAATAAATAAATCAAGGTCTTCTTCATTCTCTTTAGAAAGATATCTCCATAAATATACTGTTGAACAGTATAGATTTGCTCTTAAATTCCAGCTGTCTATTGAAAATGCAGAATCATAATAACACAATGCTTTGCCGTAATCTTCTGAATATATTGCATACAATCCTTTTAATGTATAATTATCTATTTTAGATAACTCGCTGTTTGAACTTTTTGTGGAATCTAAAAAAAAAGGAAAAGATTGCTTCCCGGCAGAAATATCGGTCAATAAAATGAAAAAAGAAATTATAATAAGTATACTAAAAAAAAAATTATTGTTTGTACTATGTGTGATTTTATAACATTTATTAGTCATTTATTATCTTTCCTTTTTTCTGAATGTTATAAATAATAATTCTCTGATTTACTTTCTTAGTATGATGCTTTTTAAAACTGCGCCGGCAACATTGGGATTTTCCTTAAATCTTCTCGTTGAGTATTCATACCATCTTTCTCCGAAGGGAACATAAACACGCATTCTGTGACCTTCGGCAACTATTTTATCTCTGAGTTTTTCCGTAACTCCAAGAAGCATCTGAAATTCGTAATCGTTTTGTTTTAAATCCAATTCGTTTATTATTTTTTTTGAACCTTCAACGAGATGTTTGTCGTGAGTCGCAATTCCTACATACGATTTTCTCTCAAACATTAGTCTTAATACCTTTAAAAAATTATCGCGTATTTCCTGTTTTTTCTTGAAAGCGATTTTTTCAGGTTCGATATATATGCCCTTGCATAATCTGAAATTCGTTTTTGTTTCAGTCAATTTCATGACATCTGATTCTGTTCTTCTAAGATATGCCTGTAAAACAATTCCGACGTTGTTGTATTTTATTCTGATATCTTCAAAAATTCTTATTGTACCATCCGTTACTGCGGATTCTTCCATATCAATTCTTACAAAGTTATTAAATGACTTAGCACATTCGACTATTTCCGTAAAAAGACTCAGGCAAAGGTTATAATCAATTTTTAATCCGAGCATAGTAAGTTTAATCGAAACATTAGAATTCAGTTTATATTTATCTATGGCTTCAAGCACGAGTAAATCTTCGTCTTTTGATTTAACAGCTTCCTCTTTAGTAGTAATACTTTCTCCGAGAACATCAGTTGTAGCTATTATATCTTTCGAGTTAAGGAATTTTACTTTTTCCACAGCGTTCATAAGAGTTTCGCCAGCTATATAATTGTCAGCGAAAAGTCTGACAAGTTTTCTTGGAAAAAGCGGGATAGTTTTAACGATAAGTTTATTCAGAGGATTCATAAAAGAATTAATTATTATTTTGCGACAATGTTTACCATTTTATTTTTCACAATGATTATCTTAATGATATTTTTTCCCATTATATGTTTAATAATTTTTTCATCGTCGAAAGCCATTTGTTCCAAGGTGTGTTCATCTGTATCAAACTCAATTTCTGCTTTTGACCTTACTTTTCCGTTTACCGAAAAGGCAACCGTTATCATATCTGCTTTCGCTAATTCTTCATCATATCGGGGCCACTCGGTATTTTGAATTGACGGTACATTTCCCAACCTTGTCCAGAGTTCTTCGGTTATATGAGGAGTAAATGGATAAATGAGGAGCAGAAATTTTTCCAGTACCTCTTTATATAATTTTTTGTGTTTGTATAATTCGTTAACCATTATCATTAATTGTGCGATGGAAGTATTGAATTTCATATCGCCGTCTTCTATATCTTCTGTTACTTTTTTTATGGTTTGATGAAGTATTTTTTGGGATTTTTTTTCGGGTTCGCTGTCGCAGATTATATCTTTTAAATTTCCCGTTCGTTCATCTATAATTAATCGCCACACCCGGTTCAGGAATCTGTTCATTCCCGCTATGCCTTCAGTACTCCAGGGCTTGGTTGCTTCAAGCGGACCCATAAACATTTCAAAAAGTCTCATGCTGTCTGCACCGAATTGTTCTATAACAGCATCAGGGTTAATGACATTTCCTCTGGATTTGCTCATTTTCACGCCGTCTTCACCCAGAATCATTCCCTGATTAAACAGTTTTTGAAAAGGTTCGTTATGTGTAACATAACCGAGGTCGTATAAAACTTTATGCCAGAATCTCGAATATAACAAATGCAGAACGGCATGTTCCGACCCGCCGATATATTGGTCAACGGGCATCCAGTATTTTTCGGCATCTTTCTCGCAGAAAATATTATCGTTGTGCGGGTCTATAAATCTGAGATAATACCAGCATGAGCCTGCCCATTGAGGCATAGTATTTGTTTCCCTTTTTGCGATTAAACCCGTTTCTTTATCATACGTGTTTACCCAGTTTGCAACCGAAGCGAGCGGAGATTCCCCTGTACCGGTTGGTTTGTACGATTCAATGTCCGGCAGTGTTAAGGGTAGTTCGGATTCATCGAGTGACTTTACTGTTCCGTCTTCGAGATGTAGAATCGGAACGGGTTCTCCCCAGTATCTTTGGCGTGAAAACAACCAATCCCGCAGTTTGTAATTGATGCTTCTTTTTCCGGAATTATTTTCTTCCAGCCATTTAATCATTCTATCCGAAGCAGCTTTAGTTTTCAAACCTGTAATAAAACCGGAATTGACTGAATATCCTTCTTCAGTAAAACAAGTTCTTCCGTTTTTGACATCTTCAAAATATTTTTCTAAATCTGTGGTATCTTTAATTTCCTGCATACCCTGTCCTGAAACAATAATCTCGCCTTTTTTTTCGTCTGCTATTACTTTGAATGCTTTATCTTTAAATTCAGAAGGTATAACGACCGGAATAATTTCAAGGTTAAATTTGAGTGCAAACTCCATATCACGCTTATCATGACCCGGAACACTCATTATCGCTCCTGTGCCGTAACTCATCAGCACGTAATCGGAAATCAAAACAGGAATTTCTTTGTCATTGACCGGATTTACGGCATATGCACCCGTGAAAACCCCTGTTTTTTCTTTCAATTCTGTCCTTTCGAGTTCAGATTTTTTCAGTGTGTTTTCGATGTAATTATTTACGGAAGTGATATTTTCTTCGGAAGTTATTTCTTTGACGAGTGGATGCTCCGGTGCAAGGACCATATAGGTTGCCCCGAAAAGAGTATCAGGGCGTGTTGTAAAGACTTCGATATATTCAGAAATATCTTTTAGAGGGTTTATAATATCCTGTTTATTTTTCTTTATTTTAAATTTGACTATTGCTCCTTCACTCCTGCCTATCCAGTTAATCTGAAGCTCTTTAATGTTTTTAGGCCAGTCGACAAGTTCAAGGTCATTCAGTAGTCTTTCTGAGTATTTTGTAATTCTCAGTTTCCATTGTCTCATCGGACGTCTGACTACAGTATAACCTTTTTCGATTTGTTCGGGAACTTCTTCGTTGGCGAGCACTGTACCGAGCTCAGGGCACCAGTTTACAGGTTCATCTGCTATATAAGCGAGTCTTTGTGAATCAATATATTTATTTATTTCCTGAGGAGATATGTTATCAGGGATTTCAAGTTCGGAAATTGGTTTTGCTTTATTTTCTTTTTCGTCAAAATATGAATTAAACATTTTAAGAAAAATCCACTGAGTCCATTTATAATATTTTTCGTCAGTAGTGTTTACTTCTCTGTCCCAGTCATAAGAAAAGCCTATTTGCTTTAATTGTGTTCTGAATCTGTTGATACATTCTTCCGTTCTGATTTTCGGATGTGTTCCCGTTTTTACCGCATACTGTTCTGTTTGCAGACCGAAAGCATCCCAACCCATCGGATGGAGAACATTGAAACCGTTCATTCTCTTATATCTTGCGATGATGTCCGTTGCTGTATAACCTTCTGGGTGACCTACATGAAGACCTTCTCCGCTTGGATACGGAAACATATCCAGAACGTAGTATTTAGGTTTGTTTTTATCGAGTTCATCGAATTCAGGAGTTTTAAATGTTTTGTTTTCTTCCCAATACTTCTGCCATTTTTTTTCGATTTCTTTATGTTCGTATTTCAAATATATAGAATTTTATTTTTCCTTAAATAAGTTTCGGACATTATTCAAATCTTCGTCGTTTGCTTTCGGACCTAAGATTGTTGAAAGATATCCCTCATATTTCTCGAAATATTTATTTCCTTCGGGTATAATTGCTTTAAAATCCTTTCCGATACCATGCAGCGGATAGAGTTTTATATGTGCGTGATTAACTCCCATACCTTCGGTTACCATTGCGGTTCTGGTGACGTTTATTTTCTCGTCAATTAATTTTCCGATTTTTTTTGCAGTTAACAGAAATTCTTTGTAAACATCGTCCGGCATATCGAAAACATACGAGTCGTAATGTTGTTTTGGAATCAAAAGAGTCATGCCTCTGGTATTCGGAAAAATATCGAGGAATGCAATAAAATTTTTGTCCTCATAAATTTTATAAGACGGTATTTCGCCTTTGGCAATTTTACAAAATATGCAGTCTTTATTTTCCATAATTTTTCAAAATAATCTAATTAGAATTTAAATTCAGTGAAAAAAGAAGACTATAAAGCGGGTTTAAAAAATGTAAAATTTCCACCCGTCATTCTTCCTGACTTTAGTAAACTCCTCTTCCTTTTGTCATGCTGGGGTACCCTTTCTGACTTTAGTTGGATCACTTGTAAATAACCTTGGTTAATATCCAATGCATTCATACCGACCCATAGGGATTTCAGCATCTCATCACTCATCACTTGTTACTATTAATTCTCGTCCCTCTTGACTTTAGTAAAGTTCTACATGACTTTCAGTTTTTGAAACGGAAAAAAACAGCGTAGCCGTGAAATCTTTGTAGAAAAAAATCACATCATAATTTTTCCCTCTCGTTTCCAAATTCCTTCCTGACTTCTGGTTTTGGGAACGAATAAAAACAACAAAGATATGAATGGTCACTGCTGTCCAAAATAAAAATGGAACTTGAATAAAACATAAAAAACAATCGATTTTGGACAGATTTTTCGTTAAATAGAGGATATTTTAAAACAAACCCCCCTTATTATTTTTGGAGTTTAAAATATTTTTAGCTGTATTTCTTCAATTTCCTTGCCTGGAGGCTTAAAAGGTTCATTTAACCATTGTTCTAAACTAATTTTGACAAACAAATTAAAT
>VGWA01000123.1 GCA_016873795.1 Ignavibacteria bacterium | reverse complement strand
ATGAGAGAATAAAAGAGCGTGAAGAAAAAATCAGAACTGCGATTGCAAAAAGAATTGCTTATCGGACAAGAGATAATGCAGCATAAACAAATAATAAATAATAATTACTTTTCCAAAAAATTCGTTCGGAAAGTTTATTCTGAGAATTTTTTGGAAAAATTGTCGGATTTAGAACAAAACAATTTGTTAAACAATAAAAAATATTATCCTTATTTAGAAATGCATTTTGTCCATTTTGCCTTGAAGCATTACATTAGAAATTAGAAATGATAAATTAGAAATTAGAAATGATAAATTAGAAAGAGGGGGGATAATTAAGAGAAAGACAGGTAAATGATTAGTTTAGAGAATATTACTGTAAATTTCGGTACGAGGATATTATTTGACAGCATATATTTTCGTATATCAGGCAGGGACAGGGTCGGGCTGATAGGACCTAACGGTTCGGGTAAGACAACGCTTTTAAAAATAATCGACGGGCAATTTTTGCATGAAAAAGGCAGAGTGATAAAATCGAGGCACACAACCATCGGATATCTGCCTCAGGAGACAATATACAAAGAGGGTGAATCTTTAAGGGAAGAGGTAACAAATTCCGCGGGAAACATTTCAAAAATCAAGGAAGAGATAGAGATTACCGAACAGGAGATGCACGGCATAAAGGAAAAAGATTCGGAAGAATATTTTTCATTATTAGACGATTATACTTTTTTAAACGAAAGATATCATCTTTTAGACGGTCATAAGATTACGTCGAAAGTGGAGAAGATTCTGACCGGATTAGGTTTCAGGAAAGAAGAATTCGACAGGAACATAAACGAATTCAGCGGCGGATGGCGGATGAGAGCCGAGATTGCAAAGTTGTTACTGAATAATCCTTCTATACTATTACTCGACGAGCCGACAAATCATCTTGACATAGATTCACTGTTATGGTTTGAAAAATATCTGAAAAATTACAACGGTGCAATAATATTAGTATCACACGACAGGAATTTTTTAAACAACATAACCACAAGGACAGCAGATATAAAAGATTCGAAGTTAATACAATACGCGGGTAATTATGACTTTTACATAACTGAAAAAGAAAAGAGGCAGGAGACAGAGGAGAGCACATACAAGAACCAGATGAAATATATAAAGAAACAGAGAGAATTCATCGAGAGATTCAGGTATAAAAGTACAAAAGCTTCATCGGTACAGAGCAGGATAAAGATGTTGGACAAAATAGAGATAAAACCGCCCGATGAAGAAGACAAGACGATAAAATTCCGCTTTCCGTCTGCACTGCACAGCGGGAAATTGACGGTAAGTCTGGAAAAGATAAGCAAGACATACGACGGAAAGGAATTTATACTTGAAGGTATCAATTACGAAATATACAGGGGTGAAAAAATTGCAGTCATGGGAGCAAACGGAACAGGCAAATCCACACTTACGAGAATAATAGCAGGAACAGACATGCCGACGTCCGGCAGAGTAAAATACGGACACATGGTAAAGATGAAATATTTCGCACAGGAAAACATCGAGCAGGAATACGGAGACAGGACGGTAATGGAGACGCTGCAGTCCGTTTCTACCGACGGCTCACCTGAATATCTGAGAAACATATTAGGCGGATTTCTTTTTCACGGTGATGACACAGACAAAAAGGTTTCATATTTATCCGGCGGAGAGAAATCGAGATTATCGCTTGCGAGGATGCTGACAGAACAGTCGAATTTTTTAATTTTCGACGAGCCGACGAATCATTTAGACATGCAGTCGAAAGAGTTTTTAAGAAACGCTCTGAAAGAATATGAAGGAACGATTATAATAGTATCACACGACAGGGATTTTCTGGAAGAACTCACCGATAAAGTAATAGAAATAAGGGAGAAAAAGATAAAAACATTCACGGGAAAATGTTCGGAATATGTTATCAAGAAAGAGGCGGAAATATTAAGCAGAGAAATTCCGGAAAAGGAAGATTCCCGAATCGAAAAGACTGACACCGAATCGCAGTATTTCAAAAATTTAAGGATAAAGAGCCGCAAAAAAGAAGTCAGCAAAAAAATTAAAAAATCGGAAAAGAACATCAGGGAATACGAAGATAAGCTGCTGGAATCAGAGAAGCGTAAAACCGAGCTGGAGAAATTATTATCAGACGAAAATACGTATAAAGATTATAATTTTGTAATTGAATTTAAAAAAGAATATAAAGAAATTTTACAAATTATCGATGAGTACAGTTCCAAGTGGGAGCAGGAAATCAATAATTTAGAAATACTAAACAACGAATTAAATTTAATAAACTAAAAACAATAAAATATGAGAAAGACATTAACATTTATTTTTACGGTATTATTTTCAATATCGATATTCAATTTTGCAAATGCAGGAGACGATCCCGACAAGAAACCGAGTTTTGATAAGTTCGATTTAGACAAAAAATATTACAGCAGGGAATACAATTACGAACTGAGAAAACAAAATCGTAGATTTTTACGTTGATTTTCAACTCGGGATAGGGACCTCGAGTTACAACGTAACGACGAAGCCGGGATACGGAACGATAGAGACGAACGCAAAGCCGGCATGGTTATTCGGCGCACTGGGATATTTTAATTTATTCGACATAGTAAAATTTTCGACCGGATTAAGTTTCAACGGGAAAAGTTTTGCGATAGAAAATCCGAGATACGTTAATCCGGTTAACACAAGCGACACGATAAAGCAGTCTTCCTACGTAACGGGTAATTATCTTAATATACCGGTTAATATTCATATAGGCGGGATGATAACGGAAGACATAGGTTTATGGTTTACGGGCGGACCGTATTTAGGATTCAGGATGTCAGACCCGAACGTAACGGGGCTTGGGTACAAGAATTTCGATTTCGGAGTTAATGCGACTATAACAGGAAATTACGTGATTCAATATCCGTTCAGTATAATATTCGGCACGACTTTCGAGATAGGAGGGCTTAACAATCTGGGCAACACGCCGGTTGTGGACAGGATATCGTCGTTGAATTTCAAGTTTTTTTCGGGAGTGAGGTTCAGCTTGTAAATCAGTTATCAGTTATCAGTGAAACAAAAGTAAGGCAGGAATGATAAATTATAAATTATAAATGATAAATGTTAAATGTTAAATTGAAAAAAAGTGAGAAGTGAAATGTGAGAAGTGAAAAGTTTTTTAATACAAAATTTAAAAAAGTGAGATCCTGAACCAAGTTCAGGATGACAGAAGGAAATTAAACACGGAACTAAAGTCAGGGAACACGGATAAAAAAATTAAAAATTAAAAATGATAAATTAAAAATTAAAAATGATAAATTATAAAAAAAATGCCACGAAACTAAAGTCAGGTTAACACCGATAAATGAAAAAGTGAGATCCTGAACCAAGTTCAGGATAACAGAAGGAAATTAAACACGGAACTAAAGTCAGGGAACACGGAGATACAAAGAAAAAAATAGAAAAATTAAACGCAGAGACGCAAGGACGCAAGGATAATTAAAAATTAAAAATTAAAAATGATAAATTATAAAAAAAATGCCACGAAACTAAAGTCAGGTTAACACGAATAAATGAAAAAGTGAGATCCTGAACCAAGTTCAGGATGACAGAAGGAAATTAAACACGGAACTAAAGTCAGGGAACACGGAGATACGGAGAAAAAAAATAGAAAAATTAAACGCAAGGACGCAAGGATAATTAAAAATTAAAAATTAAAAATGATAAATTATAAAAAAAATGCCACGAATTAACACGTATAAAAAAATTATAAATTATAAATGATAAATGTTAAATGATAAATTAAAGGTGAGGTGTGAAGGGTGAAGTGTAAAGGGTGAAGGGTGAAGGGTGAATTGGCTAAGGGTGAAGGGAGAGGGGGGAAATAAGAGATTGTAATGAATTTTTCTTTAATAGATGTTTCGATAATAGTAATATATCTGCTTGCGAGTGTAGCTGTAGGGGTATACAAGGCAGGTAAGCAAAAAGACAGTAAAGATTACTTTTTAGGGGGTAAAGAGCTCAACTGGTGGGCTGTAGGGCTTTCGATAGTAGCAAGCGAAACGAGCACGTTAACATTTATAAGCATACCGGGTCTTGCGTACAGAAGCAATATGATGTTTCTGCAATTGATTTTCGGTTATTTTATCGGCAGACTATTAGTTACCTTTATATTCATTCCTGCATATTACAAGGGTGATTTAGAGACTGCTTATGATTACATCGGGAAGAGGTTCGGATTAAGGTTAAGGAAAATCACGTCGAGTGTTTTTATAATAACGAGGGTTCTTGCTTCGGGTGTAAGGTTATTTGCCACTGCGATACCGGTTCATATAATCACGGGATTCGATTATCCGACGAGCATAGCGATAATCGGAATTTTCACATTGATATACACATATCTCGGAGGTTTAAAAGCGGTTGTTTCGATGGACGTAATACAATTATTCATTTACATTACGGGAGCGGCGATATCTTTAGTAATAATATTAAGCGGACTGCCGAACGGAATCAGTGACGTATTTGCATATTCCGAAAAGTTCAAGATTTTCAATTTCGATTTCGGAAATTCAATCATAGAATTCCTGGCATCTCCATACACAATAATCGGTGCATTTTTGGGCGGAACATTTTTAACAATGGCATCTCACGGTACCGACCAACTGCTTGTACAAAGGCTTTTAGGATGCAAGAATAAGAAAGACAGTCAGAAAGCGTTAATGCTGGATGCATCGTTGATAGTACTTCAGTTTGCATTCTTCCTGTTTTTAGGCATTGCTTTGTACGCATATTATAACGGGATACCTTTTGAGATGTTAGCATTCAATAATAACAACATGAATTTAACTTCATCGGATGAAATATTCCCGAAATTTATCGTAGAGTCATTACCGACAGGAATATCGGGTATAGTAATTGCGGGAGTTTTAGCTTCAGCAATGGGAACATTATCATCCGCGATAAGTTCACTTGCTTCTTCGACTTATTTAGATTTATTTAAATCGAGCAAATTAGGGAAAAAGAAATTTGCAACGAAGGAAATGATTATTTCGAAAATTTTTACTTTGTTCTGGGGAACGGTATTAATAGGCGGTGCGATGTTATTTTCCGATACTAAGAATCCGGTAGTGGAATTAGGGTTAACAATAGCATCCTTTACATACGGAGGATTGCTTGGCGTCTTTCTGCTCGGGATATTTTTCAGACATATCAACGAGAAGGAAGCGATTACCGGATTTTTTGCGGGAATATTGATAATGGTTTATGTGATTTATCAGACATCGATTGCCTATACGTGGTACACTATGATAGGCGTTGCGACGACGATAATTGCGGCGAACCTGATGAGAACGATGAGGAGAAAGCAAACAATTAACAAATAGCAAATAGTAAATAGGAAATAGCAAATAACAAATAGGAAATTAAACACGGAAGCACGGAGATAATTATAAATGTTAAATGTTAAATGTTAAATGTTAAATGATAAATGTTAAATGTTAAATGTTAAATGTTAAATTAGAAATGATAAATTAGAAAAAAAAAGAAAATGCCACGAAACTAAAGTCAGGTTAACACGAATAAAAAAATTATAAATGTTAAATGTTAAATGTTAAATGTTAAATTATAAAAATAATGCCACGGAACTAAAGTCAGGGAGCACGGAGATACAGAGAAAAAAATAGAAAAATTAAACGCAAGGACGCAGAGCAAATAGGAAATAGTAAATAACAAATAGGAAATAGTAAATAACAAATAGGAAATAGCAAATAGAAAATAGCAAATAGCAAGTAGGAAATAGTAAAAAGGAAATAGCAAATAGGAAATAGCAAATAGGAAATAGCAAAAAGGAAATAGCAAATAGGAAATAGCAAATAGGAAATAGCAAAAAGGAAATAGCAAATAGGAAATAGCAAATAGGAAATAGCAAATAGGAAATAGCAAAAAGGAAATAGCAAAAAGGAAATAGCAAATAGGAAATAGCAAATAGGAAATAGCAAATAGCAAGTAGGAAATAGTAAAAAGTAAATAGGAAATAGAAATTAGGAAAGGGAAAGTTGGAGGTAATTAATCATTG
>VGWA01000122.1 GCA_016873795.1 Ignavibacteria bacterium | reverse complement strand
GAATACAGAGGTTACGGTCAGCACATCGTCGAAGACCTTGCTAAATACTCCGGCGTTCCGGTATGGAACGGGCTCACAGACGAATTCCACCCTACTCAGGTTCTCGCCGACTTTATGACAATGCTCGAGCACATCGATAAACCCTTAAACAAAATCTCATTCTGCTATGCAGGCGATGCAAGAAACAATATGGGTAATTCGCTTCTCGAAGGTGCCGCTCTGATGGGAATGGACTTCCGTGCCGCTGCTCCCAAATCACGCCAGCCGTTCGAGTGGCTCATAGATAAATGCAAAGAAATCTCAAAAACGACGGGTGCCAAAATCCGTATCACCGAAAGCGTTGACACTGCAGTCAAAGGAGTTGACTTCATCTACACCGACGTATGGCTCTCGATGGGCGAGAAAGAAGAACTCTGGGAATCGAGAATAAAAGAAATGCTGCCTTATCAGGTAAACTCCCGTATGCTCAAAAAGACAGGAAACTCCAAAGTGAAATTCCTCCATTGTCTTCCCTCATTCCACAACAGAGAAACCGGAATAGGCGAAAAAATTTATGAAAAATATAAACTCGAAGCACTTGAAGTAACCGATGATGTATTTGAATCGGATGCTTCAATCGTATTCGACGAAGCAGAAAACCGCCTGCATACAATTAAAGCAGTTATGGTAGCGACGCTCGGAGATATTTAGTTTTCCGAAAGTCTTTTCTTAAACCATTCATAAGTAATTTTCAAACCTTCTAATCTGGGAACTTTTGGTTCCCATTTTAATATCTCCTTTGCTTTTGTGATATCAGGTTGACGAACTTTCGGGTCATCAACCGGTAAATCCTTATAAATAATATTCTGTTCTGCCCCCGAAATCTTTATAATTTCTTCTGCCACCTGATTTATCGGAATTTCTTCCGGATTCCCGATATTCAACGGATAAACATAATCGCTCAAAAGCAGCCTGTAAATCCCTTCAATCATATCATCGACATAACAGAAAGACCTGGTCTGTTTTCCGTCACCGAAAATAGTAATATTCTCCCCTCTAATTGCCTGAGAGAAAAATGCAGGTATAGCCCGCCCGTCATTAATCCTCATTCTTGGTCCGAAAGTATTAAAAATTCTTGCAATCCTGACAGGCAGTCCGTGATACCTGTGATAAGCCATAGTAATCGCCTCCATAAACCTCTTCGCCTCGTCATAAACCCCTCTCGGACCAATCGGATTAACATTTCCCCAGTAATCCTCATTCTGCGGATGAACAGACGGGTCTCCGTAAATCTCCGAAGTCGAAGCAATCAGAAAAACCGACTTCTTCTCCTTTGCGAGTCCAAGTAAATTATGAGTACCGAGCGAACCCACTTTCAGTGTTTGAATCGGAACCTTCAGATAATCTATCGGACTTGCCGGTGATGCAAAATGCAGAATATAATCCAGCTTACCCGGTACATGAACAAACTTTGTAACATCATGAAAATAAAACTCGAAATTCTCCAGCGGAAACAAATGCTCGATATTTCTCTTCGAGCCCGTAAGCAGATTATCCATCACAATAACATAATATCCTTCTTTAACGAACCTATCGCATAAATGCGATCCCAAAAACCCCGCTCCGCCTGTTATTAAAACTCTTTTTCTCTCCATAACATTAATTTAAAAATGAAAAAAATCAGTAAAAAAAACTTAACTGAAAACAAAATACTCAAATTCAAAAAAATATGTTATCCAAAAACCCCCGCCCTTCCGTTCGGGATAAATGAAATGAGTGATGCGTGAGATGTAAGCTGTGTAATTCTGTCAACCAATTTCAGGACAAGATAAAAATGAAAGACTGAATACCGTTTTTTTAAATACGAAAATCATAAATGAATTTTTACTATATTTGATTAAAATGAAATGTGAATGTTATGAAAGATAAATCAATTAAAAACGAATTTATTAAACTTTATGAATCATTCAAAATCTGAAATAATAAAAACCAATGCAGAAATCGAACAAATTAATCTGCCTGAATCTCATAAAAATAAAGTATTGCAAGATGTTGATAAAACAAATAAATAAAACGAAAAAGTATAACAAAAGTAATACAAAAGTAATACAGTTTTTCGAAATATTTAAAAAATGCCACTGTTTTTGATGTTTATGAAAATTATGAAAAATGTCATATCGTTAATTATCAATAACTTACCAAAATTAAAAAGTATAACAAAAGTATAACAAAAGTATTACAATTTTTCTAAATATTTAAAAACACTACTGTTTTTGATGTTTATGAAAATTATCAAGTTGTTAATTATCACTAACTTAGCAAGGTTATGATTTTCTTAAATGCTAATGTTGAAATAAATAAAAAAATTATTTTTTTTTATATAATAATTATTGAATTATATTAATCTAAATTTCAATCAGCATACAACAAGAAAAAATTTTTTCTGTAATAGTTGATACCGGCAGCATTACTAACTTCCTCTAACTCAAAAAAAACGACGATGAAATATGTTATATTCAGATTACCGAATCCCGCAAGATAACTGAAGAGAAATTCGAAAGGTACAACATCATCATCTTTCAGAAAACCTCCCGATTTTCCAGTTCGCTTTTGATAGACTTTTTAATAAATATAAATCTATTTAAATTTACTTATATAAATTTTAAAATTATTTTTTTCACTATGAAAACTCTCTTTTTTGGCGATTGTCTCGACATTTTAAAAGTTTCTGAACAATCTTAATATTTTTTCATAGTTAATTAATGTTAATACTTCATGAAAAAATCAAAAAATAAAATTGACTACACCCACAAACACTGCAAATGCCCCAAAGAATACTGGGAAATAATTATCGTTGACTGCGACGAAAACTTCAACGATGAATCTACTATTTATTATCACTGCGATTACTGCGGCATCGATTGGCTCATCACCAACTTCTACGACAAATCCATTATCTATTACAAACATAATAAGAAATAGTAATATTATAGAATTTATTTTCTTAATATAAACTTGTATTTTTGAATAAATAAAATTTTTATATGCAAGATTTATTTGGAAATAATCAAAGATATCTTACTTTAGAAGAAATTATTGCCGAATATGGAAAAGAAGCTATTGATTTTATCCCAAAAGAGGGAAATGTTTTCGGTTTTTGGATGCAAACACTTGCAGATATTCAGTTTCTTGATTTAGAATTATCGGGTTTAACAAAATCTTATTCTATCGATACTCTTAATTATAAGGTTAATTTAAATGGAGATAATGAGTTTGTTAGAAATCGAATAGCACATTTGGATCTCGTTAATAGTAAACCAACTTTATATTCTTATTTAATAGATTTATTTGAAGATACTAATGCTTATGCTTTTCATAATCTTTATCCTTACAAAGGTAAATTTTATCCTCGCCTGGTTAGAACTTTAATAAATACGTTTAATTTAAAAGAAGGCAATCTCATATTAGATCCATATAATGGATGCGGAACAACAACTCACGAAGCTTCTTTAATGGGAATTGAAAGCGTCGGTATTGATATTAATCCTATCGGTAATATAATATCAGACCTAAAAAATGAATTAATATTTATTGATGAAAAAGTATTTGATGTTAATACTTCCGTATTAATAAGAGTATTCGGTCAATTAGAGAATAAAAAGTTAAATGTTAAAAATGATGTTTTAAAAAAATTATTTTATTTACTTTATTTTGATACTAAGGATGCTTTTGTAAGAACTTCAAGGTATAATAGAAAAGGTCTTGAAGGACTATTTATAGAAAAATTTAATTATATCAAGGACTGTTATTATAAAACGAAGAAATTTTTAAATGATTGGAATATAAATTATAAAAAGGCAATCATAAAAGAGGGTAATGTTCTTGATTTAAAATCCGTTAGTCTAAAGGAAGAATCCTTTGATGCAATAATAACCAGTCCACCATATTATTTCTCTCTAGATTATGTTGGTAAAGACAATATAGCATATGATTACTTAAACGAAATAGGCTTTTTTAATTATAATATGGAAGATGTAAAAAATGAATATCTTGGGATGAAAGTTAAATCCAATGTTAACGCAAAAAGACTTATTGAGAAAAAAGTTGTTACTTATTTCGAAGATTTGGAAAAATCTGTAAATGAAATGGTTAAAGTTTTGAAAACCGGAGGTAAAATTGCTATTGCTATTGGGGATAGTACTCTCGATGGAAATAAATTACCGACCACAAAAAAAACCCATGATTTTTGTATTAAAAATGGATTAAAACATATTAGAAGTGTTTTTAATCCTTTACTCGGGGCAAGAAATCGTGCTATAAGAGGTGAAAGTATTTTAATTTATTCAAAATAAAATGAAAAGAAAAATATTAACAATTAAAAACAAAGAAGAGTTAAGTATTAGTGAATTAATTTTATTTCAACCTTATAAGAATATTGTTTCTAATTTTTATGATTTAGCAATTAATAAAGATGCAATTCACTTTGATGCCGTTTCAAGAAATTTTAGTGGAATTGATAATGTTGATTCGTATATTAGAGATTATTATGAGGCAATGCTTGGAGTCACATCTTATTATCAAGCTTCTAAAGGTGGTCGTGGTAAATATATTGAGAAAAAAATCGCTTCCATTTCAGAAAGTTGTGTTTTAGATTTTAGTATGAGTGAATTTCCTAAATTCTTGACTATTAGAAATATTTTAAGAAAGGAAAAACTTTATGGAGATTACTTTCTAAGTAAAGATGAAAAAAAAGATTTAAGAACGCATGAATGGGATTTTATTTCAAATTATAATTGCACAACTGATTTAATAAATCTCCTTCCAAACAAAATATCATTTCTTGAATTAAAAAATCGTGTTGATAGTGGGGGTGTATCTGCAAGAAGAGAAATATGGATTAAAAAATTCCCTTATTTCTTGGAGTATTTTAAAAATAATATGATATTATTTAAATTCAAAGAAAAAGAATATACTTTATATGATTTTTTAACTGAAAATAATATTAACACTATACTACTTAATATAGGTTTATTATTTAATGTCTCGGGCGAACCTGCCACAAAAGAAGGGGATAAATCTAAAGGATTTTATTCTTCTAATGAAGAAGGATATAAATTTATAAAAAAATATATTGAAGACAGTAATGTATTTTCAATTGTTGAAGATAATATTGATAATCTTTTTTTAAAAATTAAATATGAAGATATTATTATTGAGATACGTGCAGTCTATGGTAATGATATACCTGTTATTTTATTAGGAAAAAATATTGATATTAATGATTTATTACTTAATCCTTATGATGATATATGGCTCTTCCAATTACTATCTATTGAACAGAGAGCCGATTTACTTAAAAATGATGATAATCTTTTATTAAAGATTGATAAATTAATAAAATCAAATTATTCATTGAGGTTAATTATAAATGAATTTATAAATGAAGAAGGAAATAATATTGAAAAATTAACGGATCTTGTAAGTGAAATTAACAATGATAATTTAGTTGTTCCACATGGAAGAGAAAAAATTGATTACATTCACGATATTATATATTTTTATTGCGCAAATTATTAAATATAAATCTATATGTTTAATACTAATAAAGAATGGTCTTTCATTATCTCCCAAACTCACAAAGAGAAACCCAATAAAAAAAATTTACTAAGAAGGGAATTTTTATTCATTCTTCAATGTCTTCTTTCAAAATCTAAGAATAAATTTAACATCGATCTTTATAAAAAAGCGAAAAAATTTTATTTAAAATTTAATAAGAATTATTTATAACTCATTTCTTACACTCTCTTTTTTTAATTTTTAATCACAATACTTCTCATCTTTCGCTATTTAAATTTTCTTATTTCTTCGCATTCACGAATACTCGGGATTATTTGCAATCTTTATCTTTGCCTCCTCAACCCTCCTCCTGAACTCCTTCAGTTTCCCCCTGGTACCTCAGACGTTATATCCCTGAAATCAACTCCCGTAACTGCACGCAACTCCGTCATCGGCTGTCCCTCCTCCGCCTCCCTAATATACAAACAACTCATTCGGCGTGAACTCAAATGCCCTGCATGAACCTCTATTGCTTCTATACGCAAACTCTTAAC
>VGWA01000121.1 GCA_016873795.1 Ignavibacteria bacterium | reverse complement strand
TCAAACAATCAATGGTCGTGTCCGGTAACAATCAGAGTTGCATGCGGCGGATACATAGGCGGAGCTCTTTATCATTCACAGAATATTGAAGCATTATTTGCAAAGTGCCACGGAATGTATATAGCATATCCTTCGAATGCAGCAGACGCAAAAGGGCTTTTAAAGACAGCTTGTAAATTAAATGATCCTGTTTTATTTCTCGAGCACAAATTTCTTTACAGACAGGGATATGCAAAATCACCGGAACCGGATTCTGATTATTATTTACCTTTTGGAAAAGGAATAATAAAAAAATCCGGTAATGATATCACCATAGTATGTTACGGAGCTATGGTAGAAAAAGCAATCAGAGCTTCGAAGGAAATGGAGAAAAAAGGTATTGAAGTTGAAGTAATAGATATAAGAACAATAGTACCTCTTGATATGGAATTGATAAAAAATTCGGTAAAGAAAACAGGAAAAGTAATAGTTTTTCACGAAGATTCAAAATTTATGGGTTTCGGCACAGAAATTGTATCACAAATTTCAGAAACCTGTTTTGAATTTCTCGATGCTCCGATAAAAAGAGTAGCAGGAAAAAACACACACATACCATTTCACCCCGTACTTGAAAAAGCCGTATTGCCGCAGGATGACTGGATTCTGAATGCCTGCGATGAACTTGCCAAATACTGACAGAAAAAAATTATAATTCCGAAATCAACTTTCTTGTCTCGTTTATCTGTACAGCGGTGCCGAGCAATATCAATTTAGAAGCGGGAGTAATTTTCATATCCGGAGCAGGATTAATTACGTATTGACCGTTTGGATTTTTTAGCCCGATAATGTTCACGCCTGTACGATTTCTGACATCAAGGTCTTTGATGGTTTTAGTTTCAGATTCACCCAATAAGTTGCTCAGGGATACTTCTTCAAAAGTGATACTGACATCAGAGCCCTGTCCGACCAGGAGAGAAATAAATTCAGTAATATCAGGTCTGGAAACAAGTGCCGCCATATGAGCACCGCCAATTTTTTCGGGCATTATGACATGATTTGCACCTGCTCTTTTTAAATTATGTGTTGATAATTCGCTTGAAGCCCTGCTGATAATATTAATATTTTTATTTAGTTCCCTGGCGCATAATGAAGTATATACATTATCGGGGTCATTCGGAAGTGTTGTGATAATAGTTGTGGCTCTTTCCGTTCCCGCCTTTTTGAGAATGTCAATTTCTGTGGCATTTCCTTCAATGAATGCCAAATCCTTGCTGTGGAGTTGTTCAATAACGGCAGGGTCAGATTCGATAATAACATATTCAATTTTATCAATATCGAGTTCATAAGCGACCTGTTTTCCGATTCTGCCGTATCCGCATATTACAACATGGTCTGATAATTTTTGTATTAATTTTTCCACTTTTTGTGTTTTTAAATATTTTTCAAAAAAGCCTTCAAAAACAAAACCCGCAACTTGAACGATGCCGTAGAAAAAAATCGTTAAACCGAAAAACAAAAGAAACATCGTAAATATTTTCCCGGTATCGGACAACGGCTCGATTTCCTTGTAGCCGACTGTTGTAATCGTAATTATTGTCATATACATCGCATCGAGAAATTCATAATTTTCAATAATCATATAACCCACAACCCCCATAAAAATACACAATATCATTGACACAGAAACATACAATATTCTGATCAGGAAATTTCTTACAGGACTTAACTTTTTCATTGATTACATTTTTTTTCTGAATATATACAATATCAGAGTTAAAATAATGCTAAGAATTATCGAAGTAACTACGGGAAAATAAAAAACAAAATTTTCTTTTTTAATATAGATATCACCCGGCAATTTTCCGATGAAGGGAATTTTTTCGAAGAAGTAAAATATCACACCCAGTACAAACAGAATCAGTCCAAACAGGATCAACATTTTTCCGATAAACTGAAAATTTTCCATTGCAGTTTTTACTTCTAAAATAAATACATTGAGATAATAATTTTAGTTATTTAATTTAACATATATTTTTCAATAATTCAAACATAAATTTTTAATATATTATGAAAGAATATGATTTAACTGTCATAGGTTCAGGACCCGGCGGATACACAGCGGCAATAAGGGCATCGCAATTGGGTTTTAAAAGCGCAGTAATTGAAAAAGGAAAGCTTGGCGGAGTATGTTTAAACTGGGGATGCATACCAACGAAAGCATTATTGAAAAATGCAGAACTGATGAACACATTGAAGCACTTGAAAAATTTCGGGTTATCGGCAGAAAATATTAAATTCGATTTTCCAAAAATCATCGAAAGGTCAAGAAAAGTTGCAGAAGCTTCGGAGAAAGGCGTAAGATACTTGATGAAAAAAAACAATATAACAGTAATTGAAGGTACGGGAAAACTTAATAATAATAAAGAAATCATCGTTTACAGCAAAGAAGGAAACGAAATAGATAAAATTAAATCCAAACATACGATAATTGCAACAGGAGCAAGACCGAGAAAATTAGGAAAAATAGATTTTGACGAAAAGCAAATATTATCTTCTACAGGTGCAATGCTGTTAAACGAACCTCCAAAAAAATTAGTCATAGTAGGAAGCGGCGCAATCGGATGCGAATTTGCTTACTTTTACAATGCTTTCGGAACAACAGTTATGATAATAGAAATGTTACCTTCGCTTTTACCGGTAGAAGACAAGGAAATATCAGATGTTGTTGCAAGGGAGTTTAAAAAGAGTGGAATAAAAATTCACACAGATACAAAAACTGAAGATATAATAAAAAAGAGCGGAAAAGTATATATAAAAGTAACAGGCAAATTGGAAGAGACTATAGAAGCTGATGCTGTACTGGTTGCAATAGGAATACAGGCAAACACAGACAATACAGGTTTAGAAGAATCTGAAATCGAAACATATAAGAACGGAATCAAAGTAGATAAAGATTACAAAACAAACACGTCAGGGATATATGCTATCGGAGACGTAGCATTAATAAAACCAGAAGGCAAACAATGGCTTGCACATGTAGCAGCTGCAGAAGCTATTAATTGTGTTGAAAAAATCAAAGGATTAAAAGTCCCCGATATAAATTACGATAATATTCCGGGTTGTACATACTGCCAGCCTCAGGTTGCTTCTGTAGGTATGACCGAACAAAGGGCAATAAATGAAGGATATGAAGTACTTATCGGTAAATTTCCTTTTTCGGCAAACGGAAAATCGAGAGCTACGGGAGAAACGACGGGACTGGTAAAGCTCATTTTTGATAAAAAATACGGCGAATTATTAGGCGGACACATAGTCGGTGCCGAAGCAACAGAATTAATATCAGAGCTTGTCACTCTCAAAACTTTAGAAGCTACAGGGCACAGTATACTTCGGACTATTCATGCCCATCCGACATTATCGGAAGCAATTTTAGAAGCAGCGGGAGCAGCTTTCGGTGAAGCAATCAATATATAATGAAAATTACAGCATTAAATTATTTTTTCATTGATTTAAACGTTTTTTAATAATATTTTGAATAATTAAGATATTGAGGTAATTTAAAAATATGCTTTTTGAATTTCCTCAATAGCATAAATAAATTTTAAAAATACAGGAGGCAAAAAATGGAAGAAAACAAAATGGCAAAAGGTATAATTATCGGATTTCTTGCAGGTTCGATAGTTGGAGGCGTAATAGCATTATTATATGCCCCAAAATCAGGCAAAGAACTGAGGAAAGACATCAAACAGAAAAAGGATGAACTGCTTGAAGATGCATCTGAATATCTGAAAGAAGCAAAGGAGAAAGCAACCGAACTGATTCAGGAAGGCAAGAAAAAGTCCGAACATATAATCAAGACAGCAAAAGAAAAAGCTTCTTCAATGATAGAGGACGCCAATAAAATGATATCAGGAGCAAAAGAAAAAGCGGCAGATAAACTATCAGACACAAAAGAAAAAATTTCCACGGAAGCCGATAGAGTAAAAGAAGCTTTCAAAGCCGGAATCGATGCATATAAGGATGAAAAAACAAAATCATCATAAAAAATTTTATTAAATTAAATTTATAAAAAAGTGATAGGCAGTGAATTTTCGCAATATCTGTTTAATATCTCAATTATTATTCAGATAGTACTCTTTGTAATTTTCTTTCTTTTAATTTTCGTTCTGCTTAGTCTCGTCAAGAAACTATCAGCTAAAATAGAGAAATTAAATACGGACTTCGAGAAATTCCAAGTCAAACTCGACCCGTTGATAAACGATTCGCAGAAATTAATAAGCAAATTAAACACGATTTCTGATAAAGTTGAAGACAACATAGACATAGTGAAAAATACTTTCGAGTCGGTTAAAGGAATTGTTGAAGACGTGGCACAATTTGAAAGGAATCTGAAAGAGAAAATAGAGCCGCCTGTGCTGAATACAATCAATACTTATTCAGCAATCATAAAAGCGATAAGAGCATTCATAGAAAAATTTAAATCTTATCATCCAAAAGCTACAGAGGACAAAGAACTTTTCGATGCTGAAAGCGGCGAGTATTCGGACACGGATATTGAAGGAGAATTCAAGGATATAAACAAGGAACTGAATGAAGTCAGAAAGAAGCTTGAAGAGCTAAAAAAAGTATAAAATATTTTTCTACATAAATGAAATAGATCCCGCATACAGCGGGATTATTTTATACAGTCAAATCTATTGAAACCGGGCAGTGGTCGCTGATTTCCACCTCAGGATGTATTTCCGCCGAAATTATTTTATCCGCAATATCCTGCGAGACCATAAAATAATCAATTCTCCAACCTTCATTTCGTACTTTAGCTCTTGTAATAGGGTCCCAGAATGTATAGTTTCCGCCTTCCGTATTAAATTTTCTGAAAATATCCACATAACCCATATTAATAAGTTTATCAATCCACTCTCTCTCGACAGTCAAAAAACCCGATACACTACTCCATTTATCCGGTTTTGCAACGTCTTTCTCCTTATGTGCTGTATTGAAATCTCCTGTAATGACAATCCCTTTTTTCCCGGAATAATTTTTATTTATGAAAAAGAAAATTTCATCATAAAAGTTAAGTTTATAAACGAGTCTTTCTTCATTTCTTCCTCCATTCGGGAAATATGCGTTTACAAGCAGAAATTTATCATATTCAAGTAAAATGGCTCTGCCTTCATCATCGAATATTTCATTTCTTATACCGTAAACAACATCATCCGGCATTAATTTTGTATATACTGCAACACCCGAATAACCTTTTCTTTTTGCCGGAAACCAATACGAACGATAATTATTTATATTGATAATATCATCAGGCAGCTGTTCTAAAGTTGCTTTTATTTCCTGAAGGCAAAGAATATCCGGACTATTAATTTTTATCCATTCATTCAAGCCCTTCTTAAATGCTGCTCTTATACCGTTAATGTTAAATGAATATATTTTTATCTTTTTTTTCATTTATAATTATTTATTAAATCACACAAATTTTTTATACCTGTTGAAAATCTATCTCCACAGATTAAGCTGACAATTAGATAATTACCATTTTGAAAGTCATAGAAATATCCGGGATGAACAAATGTATTTTTTTCTTTCAATAATTTTATGCAGAATTCCTCTTCATCTGTATCCATATTCAATTTTAAGACTGAATACCAACCGCCTTCAATATTTAACAATTTCACTCTATGATTGTCAGAAAGAGCAGACTTAACAATACTATAATTTGTATTTATTCTGTCTTTAATTGATTTTTGAATATTTTCACGTTGATTAAAGAATATTTCCAAACCATTTTGCACAGGAGCGGAAACTGAAAGATACGTATCTGCTATAAATTCAAGTCTTTCGAGTGCTTCATTTGATTTATCCGAATTTTCATCTACATAAATCCAGCTCAGTTTCATTTGAGGAAGGGCAAGCATTTTTGAAATACCGTTAATAAAAAATATCAGAACTCCCGAATCATTAATTATTTCATCCGGCTTTTCAAAACAATAATCAAAAAAAACTTCATCAACAATCAACGAAATGTTACGCTTTCTGCAAATATCACATATTTTATTCATTTCATTTTTTTTCACGTAATTACCGGCAGGGTTACCCGGATTAATCAAAACGA
>VGWA01000120.1 GCA_016873795.1 Ignavibacteria bacterium | reverse complement strand
ACTACTGCTTGACAATCCTCAATTTGACCATAACGAATATTTGAAACTATCCGACTCTATGAAAAAAGTTAAGCAATACGCACTCACAGAAAAAAAGGCGGTTATATTGTTAAGTCAGACCTCCCGGATCAATTCTAAAAATGAACTCGATTTATACAGCGGCAAGGGATCGGGCGAGATAGAGAATTCAAGTAACTTTGTTTTAAACCTTGAGCGGATCAATAAAGACAATTTCAAAAAATATAATATTAGCGAACTCGATATAAGAAACAAACAAGCAAACTCTATTGATCTTTTAATCCTGAACATAGTAAAGAACAGACGGGGGCGTTGCGGTTACATACTGCTTGACTTCAATAGAAATAACCTCCGGATAATTGAAAGCGATCTGAACACGGCAGCAGAAAAAACAAATGAAACATTTTAAAATAGCCTCCACAATAGGCGATTTTTGAGCAGAAACAGGGGTACAAGCGACGATCTCGAAAGTTTTGATTAACAGCATTTTTTTATATTGACTTTTTAAAATGAATTGTATAATTTCTTAAGGAATATATTATAAACTTGTCATTTTTTTGTCTTTTACAATATTAATAACATTATAAAAACAATAAGATAGATTTAATAAAAATGATATTTAGTATATTTAATATCTATGAATAAGTATAAATTGGATGCGTTGTTTATCGGTGCTCATCCCGATGACATAGAAATCACATCTGCCGGGACTCTTATTAAACTTGTCAGAGATGGAAAGAAAACAGGTATAATTGACCTGACAAGAGGGGAATTGAGTACCAGAGGTGATTTGATAGCCAGAAAAAAAGAAACTGATTCTGCATCAAAAATTCTTGGTATCTCATTCAGGAAGAACTTGGATTTACCGGACGGAAATATAGAAAATAACAGATCAAACCGTTTGAAATTAATTCAGATACTGCGTAAATATGAGCCTGAGATAGTTTTTGCTCCATATCCGTCTGACAGACATCCTGACCATATTAATGCTGGAAATTTAATCAGAGAAGCCTGTTTTTTTTCCGGACTTCATAAAATCCGGATAAAAGACCAAAAACCGCACAGACCAAAAAGAATTTTCTATTTCAGGCATTCTTTTGACATTCCGATTAGTTTCATCATGGATATTTCCGATACTTTCAATTTAAAAATGAAATCTATACTTGCATACAAAACCCAGTTTTACAGGGATGCTAAAATAACGAACGAACCTGAAACTTTCATCAGCAACAAACTATTCATAAAGGATATAGAGACACGTGCGAGATTCTATGGATTTAAAATCGGTGTTGAGTTCGGAGAACCGTTTTATTGCGAAAATTATCTTAATGTATCGGTAAAAGAAATTTTTAATATTTAATTATGGACAAAAAAATATGTGTTTTCGATATTGAAGTTGTACCGTATGACTTTGAAGTTCATTTTGATGAGCCGACAAAGGAATATTTGTTAAAATATGTAAAAACCGACGAGGATAAGAAAAACACGATTGAAAATCTTGTTTTTTCTCCTTTTGCCTCCATGGTCGTTGCGATAGGTATGTATAACTATTTTGAAGATAAAGGCGGTGTGCTGGTTTACAATCCCGATATTGAAAAGGATTTTTCAGAGGAAGTCAACGGAAATATATTTTTTTATTATAAAAGCGAATATGATTTGATCGAAAATTTCTGGATAAGGATGGAAAGGAAAAAGTATGATTTGTTCATTACTTTCAACGGTAGAGAGTTTGATTGTCCTTTTCTGATGCTTCGTTCGATGATACTCGGAATTTCTCCGAAAATAGATTTGATGAAGGGTTCCGATTTCAATTTCAGGGAATATCATATTGATTTATTAAAGGAAATGACTTTCGGAAGGGCAGAAAGAGTCGGGGCAAGACGAAGATTCAGTCTCGATTTTTATTGCAGACAACTTGGAATAGGAAGTCCGAAAAGCGAATACAGCGGAGTAATTGTAAAGGAACTTTTTGAAGGGAAAAAATATAAAGAAATTGCAACATATTGTCTCGGGGATGTTATAGCGACGAAGAAATTATTCGATATCTGGAACAAATATATCGGGAAAATAAAAATACAAAACATTTAAAATTATATTAGGAGAAAGAAATGAAAATGAATCAAATGCAGGGAATGCTCAAACAGGTAAAAAAAATGCAGGAAAAAATGGAGCAAATACAGGCGGAACTTGAAAATAAGTTTATTACGGAAGAGTCAGGCGGAGGAATGGTAAAGGTAACAATGAACGGAAAACTGCAGATTACAAAAATAGAGATTGAAAAAGAGATTATTAATCCTGAAGAAACGGATATGCTTGAAGATTTAATCATAGCAGCAATTAATAAATCTATCGAAAGTGCTCAGAAAATGGCGAATGATGAAATGTCTAAAGCAACATCAGGAATGATACCGAATATTCCCGGTCTGAACCTGCCGGGTTTATAAAAATTTTTTAATAATAAGCAGGGTATGAAAAATTCAACATAAACAGTTGTAAATTATGATTGTTACATCCGAATCACTCGAAAATCTTATTAATGAATTTTCCAAATTACCATCTATAGGAAGAAAAACTGCAAGACGTCTTGCCTTGCATCTTGTAAGGCAGTCGGACGATGATGTTTTAAAATTATCTGAAGCAGTAAAGAATGTAAAGGAAAAAATCAAATTCTGTCGAATATGTTGTAATATTACGGAAGATGAGATTTGCAAAATATGTTTATCTTCTCAGCGGGACAAATCAATTTTGTGCGTAGTCGAAGAACCGCAGGATGTATATGTAATCGAAAAAACCAACGAATTCAAAGGTCTTTATCATGTTTTACACGGAAGAATTTCACCCCTTGAAAATATCGGACCGGATGATATAAGGATTAAAGAATTACTGAATCGGATTAATAAGGATGATAAACAAAATATTAAAGAAATTATTCTTGCTTTAAATCCTACTACGGAAGGTGAAACAACCATACTGTACCTTTCCCGTCTTATAAAGCCGTTCGGAATGAAAGTTTCGAGAATTGCAAGGGGTATTCCGATTGGAACCGATATAGAATTTGCAGATGAGATTACTCTAATCAAGGCACTTGAGGGAAGGATTTATATTTAAAGGAAAAAACTATTAATCGGAAATCGCTGATAATTTCTTTTCTCTTTTTCTGCGAAGCGATTTCCAGATTTCAACAATTCCAAGCACGAGAAAACCTCCGAAAGCAGAAATTAACCAATCTTCAAGACTTAAAGGAACAGTAAAGAAAGCAATGTTTAACGTCGGGATGTAAATTATTAAGATAGTTAATACTATAGCTGTAATAAAGCTGTATATAAATGTCTTATTTCCTAAAAGTTTCATCTTGAAAATCGACTGTGAAAGAGAGCGGCAGTTGAATCCGTTGAACAATCTTGCAAATATCAGTGTAAGGAAAAACATAGTATTGTCGTATCTCTGCGCAGCACGTTCTTCCATTCCCATTTCTATTGTTCTTAAATGCGCATAGTAAAATACTCCGATAGTGACCAGAGCAATAAAGATTCCTATCACAACAATATACGTCAGTGAAAATTTATTCAGTAATCCTTCTTTGACGTTGCGGGGTTTCCTGTGCATTAAGACCTCTTCGGGTGGTTCTACTCCGAGTGCAATTGCAAGAATACCGTCCATTAGAAAATTGATATATAAAATCTGGACAGCTTCTATTGCCGATGCAATTTTTATGAAAATGGCAATAAGAATTGCAAAAACCGTACCCATATTTCCACTGAAAAGATATATCATGTATTTTCTGATATTTTCGAATACCGTTCTGCCTTCTTCGACAGCTGAAACAATTGATGCAAAATTGTCGTCGGTTAAAATCATATCAGATGCTTGTTTGCTGACATCTGTTCCGGTTATTCCCATTGCTATACCGATATCCGCTTTTTTTAATGAAGGTGCATCGTTAACACCGTCTCCTGTCATTGCTACAATATTTTGTTTCTTGATAAGTGCATCTACAATTTTAAGTTTATGAGCGGGTGAAATACGGGCATATACTTCTGTGTTTTCCACTCTTTGTTCGAATTCTTCGTCACTCATTTTTTCGAGTTCCGCTCCTGATATTGCACTGCCATGCGTAAGAATTCCCAGTTCTTTTGCAATTGCCATTGCCGTAACCTTATGGTCGCCGGTTATCATAATAGGTTTAATTCCTGCGTGTTTACAGGTATCAATTGCTTTCTTTACTTCTAATCTCGGCGGGTCAATCATACCTACAAGACCGAGAAAAATCATGTCGTTTTCTACATCACTTTCGATTATCTTTTCTGCTTCGGGGTTGTTTTTATCACATATAAATTTTTCTGATATCGCTAGTACACGTAATGCTTCCTGTCCCATTTCGTATGCTTCCGCTAATATGCTGTCCCTGTCGGTCTCTGTCATCGGTATGACTTGTCCCTTAAATAAAATATATGAACAGGATTTTAAAATCACTTCCGGAGCACCTTTGCCGAAAGATTTTATTTCATTTTCGAGTTTGTTGACAGTTGTCATTTTTTTGGATTCTGAAGTAAAAGGTACTTCTCTTATCCTCGGATTATCGGCTTTTAATTCTTCTACTTCAATCCCTGCTTTTTCTGCTGCTATTATAATTGACCCTTCTGTGGGGTCGCCCATTATGTTGTATTTGTTGTCTTCCACGTTAAAAGATGTATCTGTACATAAAGCACCTGCAACTAATGTTTTCTCCAGATCCGGCATTTCATCCGGTATAATTAATTTACCGTCAAGAAAAAATTCACCTTTCGGATTATATCCGCTGCCTGTTACTGTATATGTTCTTCCGCCGGAAAGTATTTTTCTGATTGTCATCTCATCCTGTGTCAATGTTCCTGTCTTGTCTGTGCAGATTATGTTTACCGAACCAAGTATCTCAACTGCAGGAAGTTTCCTTATCAACGCTTTACGCTTTATCATTCTCCTTACACCGATTGCCAGAGTAATTGTTACAACCGCGGGAAATGCTTCCGGTATTACCGCTACGGCAAGTGCAACACCCCATAACAAAACGTCCTGCCAGTGAACATGACTGATTACAATTTGAAAAAGACTCATTACAACTGCGAGCACAATGGCAAAAATTCCTATTTTCTTTGCAAGACTATCGAGGTTTTCTTGCAACGGAGTTTTTCTGCTTTCCGCTTCAGAAAGTAATTGTGCAATTTTTCCGAATTCAGTATTCATTCCGGTTTGTATAACGACTGCCTTTCCCCTGCCGTAAGATACTATTGTTCCCATATAAACTAAATTTTTTCTGTCGCCTAACTGAACATTCTCTTCTTTAATGGTATCAGTTCTTTTGCTTACCGAAAGTGATTCACCGGTTAATGCAGATTCTTCGATTTTAAAATTTTGTGCTTCTATTATTCTTGCGTCTGCGGGAACGATGTCACCCATTTTCAGAATGATAACGTCACCCGGTACTAATTCGCTCGATTTTATTATTTTCTTAATTCCGTCGCGAACAACAAGAGCATGAGGCGAAGCCATCTTTCTAAGAGAATCTATTGCCTTTCCTGCCTGAAATTCCTGTATAAAACCGAAAACACCTGCAAGAATTACTATTGTTAAGATTGCTATAGTCTCAACTTCTTTATCAAGGAAATACGAAATTATTGTTGCAAGAAACAATATATATGTCAGTATATTATTAAACTGACTTAGAAATAATATCCAGAGAGATGTTTTTTTCCCTTCTTTTAATTCGTTCAGTCCGAATTTTTCACGTCTTATCTCTACCTCGCTGTCAGTTAGTCCCGCAAAAGAAGTATATAAAATATTTAATGCTTTTTCTACATTGAACCGATACCAGTCTTTATTGGTATCTATTTCAACCCTGGCATTCATATAAGATTATTTATAATAATTTTACGAAATATATAAAATCCAATTGATTAATTCAAACTAATAGTAAATTACAATTTGCTTTTTCTGCCCACATCTGTCCAAAATAACTTACTAAAGATTATAAAAAAATTCCTGAAAAATTAGATTAAAAACCATATTTTTATATTTTACAAAATAAATATATATATTATGGTAAACATGACATTATTTTCTCAA
>VGWA01000119.1 GCA_016873795.1 Ignavibacteria bacterium | reverse complement strand
TAATATTAATATTATACGGGTTTTACAGATTAATTTCAATCTTTTATAAACAGAAACAGGCAAAGTTAGAAAAAGAAAGAGAAAAAATCAAAGAAGCAAAAGACAAATTGATGAATAAATGAATAAGCAATTACTAATATCACTATTCATAATTTTGGGTTTACTTCAATCTACCAGCTGCGATTTTCAGAAAATAAAATCAGAAGCAACCACGGGAGAACTGTTCATTGTTGCAGATGATATTGTCGAACCGCTTGTAATAGCTTTAAACAATGAATTTGTCAGATTAAATACAGAAGCAAGCATTAAATCGGAATTTACACCTACGAAGAATGCCATTGCAGACATAATTAACGGTAAAACTAAAAATATAATAATTCCGAGAGATTTTATTGAAGAAGAGAATGAATATGCAAAACAAAACGGCTTAACTCTGACCAAGTATCCTGTAGCAATAGACGGAATCGGATTTATCGTAAATCCCAAAAATCCTGCAGAGAGACTAACATCGGAGGACCTAAAAAACATTTTAAGCGGAAAATATAAAAAATGGACAGATATAAAGACACAGGATGAAAAGCAAAATGATAGAATTTTAAAAGAAATGAAAGGGAGTGAAAATAACATCAAAATATTCATACATCGTCCGAATTCTTATTTATATGAATATGTAAAAGATTCTGTTTTACTTGGTGAAAATTACACAAATACCTCAAAAATTTGCTCAACAAGTGTACAAATGCTTGAGGAAGTAAGGACCTACAGAAACTCTATAGGAATATCAAATTTGAGCTGGTTATCTGCAGGAGACTACGATAAACTGGACACAACAGTAAAAACTTTAAGAATTTACAAAAATAATCCTCCTACTGGGGAGAGAATTTTTGCGGAATTACACCAGGGTTTAATCAGTAATCAAACTTATCCGTATAGAATAGTAATTAATTATTACACAACAGAATTAGGATTAAATATATCAACCGGTTACATCACGTTTTTAAGGAACAAGGACGGTCAGACAATAGTATTAAAAGAAGGACTGGTTCCTGTAACACAGATAATAAGATATATACAGCTGAATTAATAAGAAAAAAAATAACAATAACTTTAAAACTTAAAAAAATGTCACACAAAAAAATTAAATACGCGTTTACAGCCCTGATTATACTCTTAATGTTAAGTATTAATCTACACGGACAGGATAATTTAGAAAAAGGCATTAATGCGGCAAAAAGGGGAGATTATCTTAACGCATTGAATTTCTTAAAGGATGCTGTAAAATCCAGCAAAGATTACGAAGCAAATTATTATTATGGACTTGCTTTATTCAAAACAGGCTCTTTAAAAGAAGCAATAAAACATATCGAAATTGCAATTAAAGACGAAGATGAAGAAGCACCGGCATATAAAACTTTGGGCGACATATATCAGCAGATGAAAGAATATGATAAAGCAAATAAATTTTACGATAAAGCATTAAAAGTTGACCCGCAAAACATAGATGCAATGGTTGCAAAGGGCAGAAATCTGATAAATGAAGGAAAGATAAAGGATGCGGAAATAATACTAACAAAAGCCACAACAGTAAGTAAAGAAAATCCGCTGGTATATATCGGATTAGGTGATTTATATATGATGGGAAACATAAATAAACTTGCAATCGAAAATTACAATAAAGCTTTAAAACTGAAGCCGAATTCGCCTGAAGCATACTATGGATTGGGAAAAGTTTATTTCAACCAGAAAAAATATGTGGAAGCATTGGAAAATTACAAAAAATCAACACAAGTAGATGCAAATTTTGCGGAAGGATATTTTGAAACCGGAAGAATATATTACTGGATAGATGATTATGAATCTGCAGCAAAATCGTTTCAGAAATATTCAGAATTGATGCCCGGTTCGACTGAAGGAAATACATATTATGCGAAAACTTTATACGCAATGAAAAAATATGATGAAGCAATTACATTATTGGAAGAAGTACTCAAGATAAACCCGACTTCAATTACGGCAAATAAATTTTTAGCATATATTTATGTTGAAAAAAACGATAAGGAAAAAGCACGGGAATACATCGAAAAAGTACCCGAAAAGGAACTGGATGATGAAGATTTAGTAAAATTTGCAAAATTTTATGCAGCAACAGACAATTTAGAAAAAGCAATAAGTTATTTTGACAAAGCAATTGCAATGGACAGTGCAAATCACAAGTTGTATTTTGAATACGGAAAAACTTTATTGTTAAACAGTAAATTCGAAGATGCAATATTAAATTTCAACAAATCACTGGAATTCAAAAGCGATCAGCTCGATGCTTTCGTAGCAAAAGGAATTGCACAATACTATATGAAAAAATATGAAGATGCGGTGATTTCGTTTAAAGAAGCAATAAAACAAAATGATAAATATGCACAATCATATTTATATTTAGCAAGATGTTATGTTTTCCTGAATAACAGGGAAGAAGCATTAAAGATATACGAGCAGATATTGACAATGGACCCTTCAAATCAAGATATTATTAACGAAGCAAAAAGCGACCTCGAAAAAATTAAAATTAATAATTAACAAACCGCGAAATGGAAAAACTAATAAACTACGCAAAAGATAATAAAGAAAATTTTCTATCTGACCTTGTAGAGATACTTAAAATAGCTTCTGTAAGCAATAATCCGGATTTTCAGAAAGACATGAACGAATGTGCAAAATGGATTGAAAAAAAATTCAATGAAATCGGCTTAAATAATATTAAAATTTATGAAACAGAAGGACATCCGATAGTTTACGGAGACTGGTTAAAAGCAGGTGCTGATAAACCAACGATATTAATCTACGGACATTACGACGTACAACCTACAGATCCGATTGAGTTGTGGGAAACACCACCTTTTGAACCAACAATACGAAATAATAAAATATACGCAAGAGGGGCAAATGACGACAAAGGACAGATAATGATTCATATCAAATCCATCGAAACATATATGAAGACAGTCGGGAAATTACCGATTAATATTAAATTTATACTCGAAGGAGAAGAAGAAATAGGGAGTAAACATCTGGGGAAATTCATTAAGGAACATTATGATTTACTTAAATGCGATTATATAGTTATATCAGATACTTCTATGTACGATGAAAATATGCCGTCTATATGTTACGGGTTGCGTGGTATAACGTATATGCAGATCGATATAACAGGACCCGTAAATGATTTACATTCCGGTTCATACGGCGGAGGAGTTGATAACCCGGTTAATGTATTAGCAACAATAATATCAAAATTAAAAAATGAAAAAGGGAAAATTCTGATAGACGGATTTTACGACGATGTGATTCCGATATCAGAAAAAGAGCACAAAGAATTCAACCGCCTTCCGTTTAATGAGGGTAAGTTTAAACAGGAATTAAAAATCAGTGAGTTATACGGTGAAGAAAGTTATACAATGGTAGAAAGGATGACATCACGACCTACATTAGATTGCAACGGAATATGGGGCGGATATCAGGGTGATGGAACAAAAACAATAATCCCTTCGAAAGCCGGAGTAAAAATATCCATGAGATTGGTACCGGAACAAGATCCTGATAATATAGCAAAATTATTCACGGATTATGTAAAAAAAATCTCTCCAAACACAGTAAAAGTAGAAGTCTCAGCATTACACGGAGGAAAACCATATTCCGCAAGTCTTGACTCTCCGGCAATAAAAGCAGCAATAGTATCATTAAAAAAAGCATACGGAGTAGAGCCGGTATATACTAAAGAAGGTGGTTCGATTCCGATAGTAAATACATTCAAAGAAATATTAGGAGCAGACACGTTGCTACTTGGTTTTGCATTGCCAAACGAAAATGCACACGGACCAAATGAATCGTTTGATTTAAATAATTACTACAAAGGTATAAATACAGTACTATATTTTATAAACGAATTATCAAAATAATAAATTATGGCAAAAGTAAAAATAACCAGAAAACAACAGAAACCTCAGTATATCAACTTAGCATTAGAAAAAATTAATTTTATACTAATAGGAACGGGAATAATATTTATTGTTTTAGGGTACATTTTCATGTCAGAAAAATCTGTCAGCGGTTTTTTACCGACAACACTGGCTCCGATTTTACTTGTTTTAGGATATTGTGTAATTATTCCTGTAGGAATACTATATAAGAAAAAATCAGCATCTGTAAAGGCAGAAACTGAAAAGTCCAAAACAATCGTTACTGAAAAACAATCCAATATCAAAATAACGTCTAACATTAAGACAAAATAAACTTTTTGTAAATAAAATTGTTTTAAAGAAACAGAAGGGAATGCAAAGGTTTCGACGGGTTGAAAGATGTTTAAAGCAGCATATAGTGTTCTCAGCAATCACTTAAAAAAGGTTGAAAAAAATTAGTTGCCAACAACTACGCAATGGCTGCCTAATTAAGTCAGCCCGTTTTTTTGCAGGTTCATTCCTGCCGAACAGCAATTAAACGTAAGCCAGGCGGGATAGTTTTTGAATTTGCCTTTGGCTCAAAAATGAAAAATTTTAAAGGCTGGTATTAATTCGTTTGTCAGTTTAACGAATTAATATGAGATAATTAATCTGACTAAATATGTAGAAGCTTTAATGGTCTTCTTCCCGGACCCGGGTTCGATTCCCGGCATTTCCACAAATCAATACACAAATGTCCTATCCTCTGACAATTAAAAACCCACCCGAAATTAAGAAAATTCTTTGTATAAAACCAAGGGGTATAGGTGACGCTCTGTTATCCACAATAATAATTCCTAATCTAATAAATTATTTCAAAAACGCAAAAATACATTATTTAACCGAACCTTATGTAAAACCTATAATAGAAAAAGTATACGGCATAGAAAAAGTCATAGATATAAGAAAAAATGAACTTTCGATAATAACAGCTAAAAAATTAAAAAAAGAAAATTATGATATAATATTTGACCTATGGTGCAATCCGAAAACCGCACAAATTACATATTTTACGGGTGCAAAATACAGGGTTGGGTATTCATATAAAGGTAGAAAATATGCATATAATATAACAGGAACATCAGGAAGAGGTGAAGGGCATACTGCCGAACATAATCTGGAATTACTAAAAGCATCAAATGTACCTGTAATTTCAAAAGAAATAAGATTGAATATAGACTTCGATAATACGGTTAAAGCAGCAGATTTTATCGAAAAATACAAAATACAAGAAGAAAAAATAACTTCAATAATACCGTCCGGAGGCTGGAATTCTAAAAGATGTGTTCCGTCAAAATGGGCAGAAATTTGTAAAATATTACTCGACAATTATCAAACAAAAATTATTTTACTGTGGGGTAACGATGATGTCGAAGACAAAAATGAAATAGAAAAATTATTAAGCGGAAAAGTAATTTATACTGCTCCGGAAACTGATATACTGGAACTTGCTGGTTTTATAAGTAAATCAAGTCTTGTCATTGCAAATGACTCAGGTCCTATGCATATATCAGCAGCCTTAGGTACTCCTACGATTGGAATTTTCGGTCCGACAGACCCGGAAAAATTTAAACCCTACATACATAAATCAGGTTACTTGTTTCACAAAGAACTACAATGCATTATATGCAATAAACTGGAATGTCCTTATAATCATGAATGTATGACACACCTTCCTTTAAATAATTTAACTGAAATTGTTGACAAAATAAGCCGACTCAAAAGAGTGAGCAGATGAATTTATCGAGGTTTTCCGAATAATGCTTTGCAGTATATTTTTCTTTAATATCATTATATGCATTATTTCGGAAACTGTTTATTTTATTTCTGTCGTTTGATAAATCCATTATGGCATTTTTCAGTGTTTCGGAATTTTTCAAACTAAACAGAAGACCGTTTTTTTCGTTTACGATAAATTCATTAACACCAGGTATATCCGAAGCAATTATTGGTACACGGGAAGCAGCAGATTCGAGCATAGTAAGAGGAAATCCTTCAGACCTTGAAGGGAGAAGAAATATATCCATAGCTTTATAGTGTTCCCATATATTTTCCACGTAACCCCCGAAAATTAATCTCTGTTTGTTAATCCCGAACTCCAACGCATAATTTATAACCTCATTTTGCAAATTAACCGGAATACCAAC
>VGWA01000118.1 GCA_016873795.1 Ignavibacteria bacterium | reverse complement strand
TTTTTCCCCTGAACGGTAAAGAGTACTCTCATTGTTCCGAGTGAAACGTCGGTAATACGCAGAAGCATAATCATCAGCGCACTAAGTATAATGCTTATTGGTTCCATTTCACAAAGTTAACAACAACGGATTACAAATTTAGTACAATAATTAATGACTGAATATTCGGAATTTTTTTTTATATTTTAAAAAACACAAAAAAAATAAAATTATGCAAAAAGTATTATTATTAGGCGACGAAGCGATAGCGCAGGGGGGAATAGACGCCGGAATGTCGGGAATCTTTGCATATCCCGGCACACCTTCGACCGAGATTACTGAATATGTAATTTCATCACGAGAGGCAAAAGAGCGAGGGATAAAAGCATGCTGGACAGCCAATGAAAAGACGGCAATGGAAGCAGCACTTGGTATGTCATACGCAGGCAAGAGAGCGATGACCTGCATGAAGCATGTAGGTTTAAACGTAGCGGCAGACCCGTTCATTAACAGTGCAATAACCGGGGCAAACGGCGGATTTATCATTGTAGCAGCAGACGACCCTTCGATGCATTCATCTCAGAATGAGCAGGATTCAAGATTTTTCGGCAAATTTGCTTTCATTCCGATATTAGAGCCATCAAATCAACAAGAAGCTTATGATATGGTATTTTACGGTTTCGACTTCAGCGAGAAATACGGTATTCCGGTATTAATAAGAATCACGACAAGGTTGGCTCATTCGAGAGCAGGTGTAACGAGAAACGAATCAAGGCAGCAAAACAACATCAAACAGCCGGCAAATTTAAGGCAGTTTGTTCTTTTGCCTTCAATAGCCCGAAAACAATACAAAGATTTATTAAACAAACAGAAATATTTCGAAGAAGAATCGGAGAATTCGCCATTCAACAAATATTATGAAGGAGAAGACAAAACAAAAGGAATAATCACGACAGGAATAGCATACAATTATTTAATGGAAAATTTTCAGGATACAAAACTCCCCTATCCGTTGTTAAAGATTTCTCAATATCCCGTTCCGGTTAAAATGATAAAGAAATTATACGATGAATGCGATACAATTTACGTAATCGAAGAAGGTTTTCCCGTAGTAGAAGAGTTATTGAGAGGCATATTAGACAACGGAAAGAAGATATCGGGCAGGATGGACGGCGGGCTGCCGAGAGACGGAGAGTTGAATCCAAATTCAGTCGCAAGGTTACTCGGAATGAAAGCCAAGGACGGTAGAGAAATTCCGTCTGTTGTAACTCCGAGACCTCCGTCATTATGCATAGGTTGTCCACACACAGATTCTGTTTTGGCACTTAAAGAAGCAATATCAGAATACGGCAAGGACAGGGTATTTTCGGACATAGGGTGTTATACATTATCCGCGCTGCCTCCTTATGAAATGATAAATTCCTGTGTAGACATGGGTGCATCCATAACGATGGCAAAGGGAGCATACGAGGCAGGGATAGTGCCTTCGGTAGCAGTAATCGGCGATTCGACGTTCACACATTCAGGTATAGCGGGATTATTAGATGCAGTCAAAGACAAATCGAACATAACGGTATTCATATTAGACAACGAAACAACGGCGATGACAGGCGGACAGCCGTCAGCAGCATCAGGAAGGCTCGAAGACATTTGCAAAGGAATAGGCGTAGAGTCCGAGCATATAAAAATCATAAATCCATTAAAGCGAAATCATGAAGAGAACGTAAAAATAATCAAGGAAGAATTAAACTACGACGGAGTTTCGGTAATAATACCGCGCAGGGAATGCATAGTAACGCAGAGCCAGAAATTCAGAGAAAAATCAAAAAGCAAATAATTATGAAAAAAGACATTATACTTGCAGGTGTGGGAGGTCAGGGAATTTTATCCATTGCTGCGGCAATAGGATTAGCAGCAGTAGAATCAGGGTTATATTTAAAGCAGGCAGAAGTTCACGGTATGAGTCAGAGAGGCGGAGACGTTCAATCTCATTTGAGGTTATCGGACAAAGAGATTTTTTCCGATTTAATACCGAGAGGCAGAGCGGATATGATAATATCGGTAGAGCCTATGGAATCATTAAGATATTTACCTATGCTTTCAGAAGACGGCTGGCTGATAACAAACACAAAACCATTTATAAACATATCGAATTATCCATCATTAGAAAGCATTATATCGGAGATAGAATCATTACCGCAAAAAATTTATTTAGATGCAGATGAAATAGCGGTCAGATTAAAATCACCAAAATCCGCCAACATGGTAGTACTCGGTGCAGCATCGCCGTATTTAGACATTGATTTTGAAAAACTCGAATATGCGATAAAATTATTATTCGGCAGGAAAGGTGAAGAAGTAGTTAATGCCAATATTAACTCTTTAAAAGCAGGAAGAGAATACGCTGATAAACAAATATCAAAAGCCAAAGAGCAGACAACAGACGTATAATATTGATGTGAAAAATAATTGCATTAATTATATAATGAAAAATGTCATAATAATTAACATCATTTTTTTCTTTATTTTAACACACAATTCATTGCAGGGAAAAAATGCAATATACAATACAGATTTTGCATACGATATAAACGGGTATTTAATTTTTTTATACAAAGATGACGGTGACAAACACACAAGCAAGATCGATACGTGCAAATACTGCAGCGGGACAGGAAAAGAGGAAGTAATTTACGGTTTGAATATATGGACTTTCAGAGCATTTGATTTAAACGAATTCGGTTCGGGAGGCAGGTATTATCCGTACGTCGATAAAAAGAGGGACAGGGTATGCAGGGTATGCAAAGGAAAGGGTATAAATTAAGAAACAGATTTATTTACATTCAGTTTCAACGCAAAAAAAAATTTCATTTCTTCAGGTATTTTCTCAAATAATCGACGAATGCATTATTTTCTTCCGGTGTACCGATTGTTACTCTAATGCAATGAGGCAGTCCGAATGCTTTCAGGGGTCTAATAATGATTCCGTTTTTCAGCATATAATCATTCAATTTAACGACATATTCTTCTTTTCCCATATCAATCATAATGAAATTTGCATAGGAAGGAATCCATTTAATATTAAGATTACTCAGTTCCGAAGTCAAGAAATTATATCCTTCCCTATTCATTTCGAGCGACATTTTTACAAAGTCATCGTCATCGAGGGCTGCAATTCCGGCAGCCTGAGCGATAATACTCGGTTCAAAAGGAAGTTTTACTTTCATAATAGTTTCCACTATTTCATTCCTCGCAAATCCGTATCCGAGTCGGATACCGGCTATACCATATATTTTTGAAAAAGTTCTTAATGTAATCACATTATCGAACCGATAGAAAAGGGAATCGGGATATTCGGGATACATAGTAGCATATTCGAAATACGCTTCGTCAATCATAACAAGGATATTTTCGGGAATCTTTTTAATAAATTCTTCAAATTCTTTTTTAGTAAATATTGTACCTGTAGGATTATTCGGATTGCAAAGATAAATTATTTTAGTATTAGAATTCACTGCATTAAGAATCCCGTCCAAATCGAATTTATATTTACCGGGCAGCATCGGTACTTCGACATATTTATTTGCTCTTCCCCTGGCGAGTACCTGAAAACCAATAAAAGTCGATTCAGATGAAATAATTTCCTCTCCATCGCACAAGAAACTTCTCAGTGCGTTAGCCATAATTCCCTCACTACCGTTACCCACTGCAATATTTTCTATTTTTAAATTAAATTTTTTGGAAATTTTATTTCTCAGATCGAAAGCACCGACTTCGGGATATCTATGGGATTCCGACATATAATTAATCATTGCTTCAACTGCTTTAGGAGACGGACCGAGAGAATTTTCATTAGATGCGATTTTATAGATACGTTCGATATTAAATTCTCTCTGCAGTTCTTCGATAGGTTTTCCCGGAACGTAAGGTTTCAGATTTTTAATATAATTTGGTGTAAGCATGAAAAAACGAAATTTAATTAACTGTTATTCAAAGTTAACAAAATACGGAAAAAATATGAAGTCAAATGAGTAAAAAAACGAATTAAATTTCACTAACTAAAAATAAAGAATTCATTTAATATAGTTATAACTGCAGTTTATTTAAAAGATTTTTAGATAAATTTTAAAATGCAAGAAATTTTCAACTTTTTTCCATTTTACTTAATTTTTATAAAACAAATAAGATAATTTAATTAATTGTTATTTTTAAACATTTTTTATAATTTTCATAAAATATCAATATGGAAGAAAAGAAGATTAAGTTTTTCGAGCAAAAAAACTGGATAAAAGAAAACCTTTCTTATTACAAAGATTCGGGAAGCTGGGCGTGGATATATCACAGAATATCAGGTATTGCCTTACTTTTATACATTTTTATGCATATATGGTCTTTAAGTCCGTTAACTTCAGGGAAAGAGGCATTTGAACATAAGATGGCAATGTACAGCACGCCGGTTTTTTCAGTTATCGAGTGGTTATTATTTGCAATAGTATTATTTCACTCTTTAAACGGCATAAGGATTGTACTTGTAGATTGGGCGGACGGTGCAAGATACCACAAGAAATTATACAAATTAACCTGGATTGTAGGTATTGTTTTATTTTTAGCAATGGGATTTGTAATGTTTTCACATGAAATTTTCAAATTATTCAGATAAACATATGTACAAATACAAAGCGTCGAAAGAGACAGGAGCAAAAAGCTGGGTTTTTCAAAGGATTACGGGTTTAGCACTTGTAGTGTTTATGATAGGGCATTACATATTAATGCATTATCAGCCCGAATCGGGAAAAACATACGAAGCAGTATTATACCGTATGCAGTTCTCATGGTACAGGATAATAGATTTAACATTTGTCACTTTAGGAATATACCACGGATTCAACGGATTATGGGGAATATTCAGAGATTACGATATGAAACCCTGGTTAAAGATAACGATAATTTCCATAATATTGATAGCAGGATTAGCTTTTCTGGTATGGGGATACAACATAATATTCTCGATACCATATATAAACTGATTTTTTATAAATTTAAAAAAGGAAAGGAAGAAATGGAAAAATTCAATCTTATTCAACAAAAGTTAGAAGAAATGAAGACGGACATCGAAAAGTTTTACACGAAAGAACAGAATGCAGCAGGTTCGAGATTAAGGAAACAATTAAACGAAATCAGAAAAGTAGCAGCAGAAATCCGCAAGGACATACAGAACATAAAGGCAGAGAGGAAGAGCAAAGGCAAATAGACAATTTTTGCTACGGTTCTGAAAGAAGTGGAATCTAAACTGGAGGGAAGAGCACCTTCATTTTAGAGTCCACTTTTTTATTTAAAAAAGCATTGGAAGATAAAAAATCAAATATCAGGAATTTTTGCATTATTGCGCATATTGACCACGGGAAATCCACGTTAGCGGACAGGATGCTGGAAAAGACAGAAACTATAGATAACCGAAGTCACATTAAGCAGATATTAGACGACATGGAGCTCGAGCAGGAGCGCGGAATAACGATAAAGCTGCACGCCGTACAGATGAAATACAAATCGGAGGACGGCGAAGATTACATATTAAATCTGATAGACACTCCGGGTCATGTAGATTTCACATATGAAGTTTCGCGTTCGTTAGCCGCATGCGAAGGTGCATTACTTGTAATAGATGCCACACAGGGTATTCAGGCGCAGACAATCAGCAATTTATATCTTGCGATTGAAAGCGGGCTGGAAATAATTCCCGTAATAAACAAAATCGACTTAAAGAGTGCAATGATAGAAGACGTTGAGAATCAGATAACAGAACTCATAGGCGGTAAAAGAGAAGACATATTAAAGACAAGCGCAAAGCAGGGAATCGGAACGGAGAAAGTATTAGAAAGCATCGTCAAAAGAATTCCCCCTCCGAGAGTCGAAGCCCAAAAACCTTTAAGAGCTTTGATATTTGATTCAATATTCGACACATACAGAGGGGTAGTCGTATACATCAGGATATTCGAAGGCAAGTTAAGTGAAGGCGATAAAATCGAATTCTTCTCGAATAAAAAGCAGTTTGAAGCGGAAGAGACGGGAATTTTAAAACTTGAAAGAGTAAGAACGGGGAAATTAAATTCCGGTGATGTAGGTTATTTGATAGCCGGTATAAAGGACGTCAACGATTCCAAAGTCGGCGACACAATA
>VGWA01000117.1 GCA_016873795.1 Ignavibacteria bacterium | reverse complement strand
AATATGCAGGAGACCTTTCTCTTTTAATTTATGTTCATTTCCTATATTATAGAGGTCATTAAATTTTATAACTTCCGCACAAATAAATCCTCTTTCAAAGTCGGTATGAATTTTTCCGCCTGCTTCTGGTACTTTAGTGCCGTTTTTAATTGTCCAGGAATGTAATTCTCTTTCATTTACTGTATAAAAAGTGATTAAATCAAGTAGTGAGTAGCTTTCTTTTATAAGTCTTGATACAGCAGATTCACACAGCCCCATTTCGACAAGAAATTCTTCTTTTTCTTTTTCATTTTCAAGTTGAGCGATTTCACTTTCCATTTCAACGGAAAGTATAAGACATTTAGCACCCTCGTTATCAGCAATTTGTTTAACGATATCGGAATAATTATTACCTTTGAGTTCATTATCACCGACATTAGCTACATAAATCACAGGTTTATCAGTCAATAAATTATAGGTTTTAAAAACTTTTTTTATTTCCTTGTCATAATTTTTCGTAAAATATTTAGCCATTCTTCCACCTGATAGATGCTTATTTAATTTTTCAACGATTTCCATTTCCGAAAGCAATTTTTTATCACCGCTTTTAGAGCTTTTATGCATTTTTTCTTTAATTTTTGAAATTGTTTCAAGGTCTTTTAAAATTAATTCTGTTTCGACTATTTCGATATCATTTTTCGGATCAATTTTTTCATAAACATGTGATATATCATCATTTTCAAAACATCTGACAATATGAACAACAGCATCAACTTCTCTAATATGAGAAAGGAACTGATTACCGAGACCTTCACCTTTAGATGCACCTTTAACCAAACCGGCAATATCGACGAAATCTATAGTTGCAGGAATTGCCTTTTTAGGTTTATATATTTGATTAATAAAATCAAATCTCTTATCGGGAACTATTACAGTCCCGAAATTCGGTTCGATTGTACAGAAAGGATAATTCGAAGCAGCAGCTTTTGCAGATTGAACGAGAGCATTAAACAGGGTGGATTTACCAACATTAGGAAGTCCTATAATACCACAATGAAATGACATTATTTATAATATAGTTATATAATATTATTTAAATTAAATTATAGTATGAATAACCATACAGAAAACCAGTATAAAGAGCCGAATAACAGAGGAATAATCAGATTATCATCGATTTTGAATTCAATAAGTTCAATCAGGGCTGTAAGAACAATGACAAAAATAAAGATATAGTACTCAAAATTTGAGTTTGTATATTTTGGAAGAATCAGAGAGAGGAAAAAACCAGAGACGATAAATGCTAAAGTTCCCTCCAGAGTTTTATTATTAATTTTCAATTTTCCAATACTTTTTCCTACAATTGCAGCAAAGCTATCACAGAAAATCATTACAAACATTGCGGCGATGGCAATTTCTTTAGGAAAAATCAACACGCACAGCAAATCTGAAATAAAAACAAAGGTTCCTCCGGTAAATAAAAATTTATTTGTTTTCTCTTCTTTTTGCCTTAAAACAGGTTTCAGAAATTTAATATAATACTTATTAACAGCTGCCGATTTATATCGTCCGATGTCCAGAAACAGCATAAAAGCGACGCAGAATGTGAGTAGAATCAGAGTAAAGTACTTATCGGTCAGCAGATAAAAGACCGGAACAAAGGAAGATGCAAGGTGTACTAATTTCCTTAATATTTCATTTTTAAAACTTATTCTTTCAGTAATATTTTCCATATAAAAAGCGAGCTGTAGAACGAACTATAAATAAATTACATAGATATAATACAGCCCTAAACATTTACGGCAGTTTCGGATATTTTTTTCCCCGATTCATCTTTAACCTCTTCCTGATTATTTCCATTTTTTTCAGGAGGCGGAAGAGTACCACCTTTCATTAAAATATCTATTTCATCGGAATCGAGAATTTCCCTTTCAAGCAAGGCATTTGCGAGTCTATGCAGGGAATCTATATTATTTTTCACAATTCGCTCGGCTCTTTCGATACCATTATTGATAAATCTTTTAATTTCTTCGTCAATGAGAATTTGTGTTTGTTCGCTGTAATTTTTATGCTCGTGAATTTCCTTCCCGAGAAAAACCTCTTCCTGTTTATTACCAAAGGCGACCGGTCCGAGTTTTTCGCTCATACCGAATTCACACACCATTTTTCTGGCGAGACCTGTAGCTCTTTCGATATCATTGCTTGCACCGGTTGTAAATTCGTTAAAAACCAGTTTTTCCGCTGCCCTGCCGCCCATCGCATAGGCAATCATAGCTTCGAGATACTCTTTTGAATAAGTATGTTTTTCATCCATAGGCAGATAAGTAGTAACGCCGAGTGCTCTTCCGCGCGGAATGATAGTAACCTTATGCACCGGATCTGCTTCAGGAATCATTTTTGCAACAAGTACATGTCCCGCTTCGTGGTATGCAGTTGTTCTTTTTTCCTTATCAGAGATGATTAAACTTTTTCTTTCAGTTCCCATCAAAACCTTATCTTTTGCATCTTCGAGGTCTTTCATAGTAACCGAATCCGAGTCTCTTCGAGCAGCAAGTAAAGCAGCTTCATTAACAAGATTAGCAAGGTCAGCACCTGAAAATCCGGGTGTTCCTTTTGCGATCACTTCAAGTTTAATATCTTTAGCAAGCGGAATTTTTTTTGTATGAACTTTCAGGATACCTTCTCTGCCTTTGACATCCGGTCTATCAACAACCACCTGTCTATCGAATCTTCCTGGTCTGAGTAGAGCCGGGTCGAGAATATCAGGACGATTAGTTGCAGCAATAACAATTACTCCGCTATTTTGTTCGAATCCGTCCATTTCAATAAGCAGCTGATTCAAAGTTTGTTCTCTTTCGTCGTGTCCACCGCCGAGGCCAGCACCTCTATGTCTGCCGACAGCGTCAATTTCGTCAATAAAGATAATGCAAGGTGCATTCTTTTTACCCTGTTCAAACAGGTCTCTTACTCGAGATGCACCAACACCGACGAACATTTCGACGAAGTCTGCTCCGCTGATAGAGAAAAACGGTACACCGGCTTCACCGGCAACAGCTCTTGCAAGAAGAGTTTTACCAGTCCCCGGAGGTCCAAGCAGTAATACGCCTCTCGGAATTTTTCCTCCGAGTTTTTGAAATTTTCCGGGACTTCTGAGAAATTCAATTATCTCAGACAATTCAACTTTAGCTTCATCCGCACCTGCTACATCCTGAAATGTAACTTTTATGGAAGAAGCAGTGAGCATTTTTGCTTTTGATTTTCCAAATGAGAAAAGACCTCTTGTTCCTCCGGACCCGCCTTGCATCCTTCTCATAATGAAAATCCAAACGACGATAATAAGAATCCAGGGAAGAACGCCGATTAAATGGGTAGCCCAGCTACTCTCTTCCTGTTTAAACTCAACATTAGCAATGTTATCTTTAATTTGTTTTATGATTTCGTCATTTTGAGGAAGGATTAACGAGACTTTATCAATATTAGCAACAGGTTTATTATTAATAATTACTGTATCCGGAGCAACAAGTTCTCCCGAAAATTCCAGACTTTTATCCGATTGAATTTTGACGACAGCCGATTTAACTTTTTTATTTTTTACAAGAACGTCGAACTGGTTATAAGAGATTTCAGAATATTTCGAATCTGTAGAGCGTGTATAAATCATAACAATAAAAAAGCCGATAATAATAATACTCCATGTAATTACAATCCTAAAGACACGTCCCCAGTTGAAATCCTGATTATTTCTATTTTGTTTATCCTTACTTCCGTTCATAGTGTAATTTATAACACATATATTGCTTTTAAATTCCTGTATTTTTGTGCGTAGTCAAGACCATATCCCACGACAAATTTATTTTCTATAGTGAATCCCAGATAATCAATTTTAAAATCCAGATTCGAAATATCTTTTTTAAGAAGCAGTGCAGCGATTTTAAGAGATTTAGGTTTTTGATTTTCAATAAGAGTTTTCATAAACTTTATGGATAATCCCGAATCGATAATATCCTCAACAACAATTATATCTCTTCCTTTCACCTCACAATTAAGTTCTTTCAGCATTTTTATATTTCCGGTTGATATTTTTCTATCACCGTAGCTTGACAATTTAAGAAAATCGATTTCACAATCAATTTTAATATATCTTATCAAATCAGATAAAAAAACGAACGCACCGTTAAGCACACCGATAAAAATGGGTATTTTTCCTTTATAATCACGGTTAATTCTATTTGCAATTGATTTAACCTTCTTTTGAATGTCTTCGGAACTGATATATATTTTCATATATTTATTCCCCGATTTTCGGTTTAAAAGACCACCTTTTTAAAAATTTTGTAAAATTATTTCAGTCGTAAAAATTAGATATTTTCTTCTTCAATTATTCGTTTTGCTTTTCTGACGGCTCTTTCTTTTGCCATTTTCTTTTCCACTGACGGTTTTACAAAAAACTGCCTCTTCCTGAATTCTTTTAAAAGACCTGATTTTTCATACTTTTTCTTAAATCTCTTTAAAGCTCTGTCAAGATTTTCATTTTCCTGTACGATAACTTTTATCAAAAAGATTACCTTCTTTCTTTTAAATTTTTATAAAAAATTACATTTAAACTTTTAATTTATCAAAAATATATATTTTTTTCAATATACAATTATTTCTATTTATATGGATTATTTTTATACTTTTCAGCCTCCGAGTGTGTTTCACCAAAATTTTTCATATCAAGTACTTTATTATAATAAAATATAGCTTTTTCTCTGTTATTTATTATATCGTAATATTTTCCAAGAAGAAGGAATATATTGCTTCCAATATTCGTTTCATCTTTGTCAAGATAGTAAGTCAATTCCTCCGCTTTATTTAAATATTCCGCAGCTTCCCCCAGTCGTTTCATATACATCATACACATAGCTGTATAATAATTTGCTTCTCTGTGAAGATACCAGTTTTCATATCCAAATTCATAATTTTTACATTTTTCAGCAACTCTTTTCCACCCCTGATATGCTTCATTAATTTTTCCCAATCCAACGTAGGAACTGTACAAATATTTTTCAAAAACAGGATTTTGAGGGAATTCTGAGTTCAATTGCTTTGAATAAAATTCTGCCTGAGCATAATTCTTTTCATAAAATAAATATATATAAGCCAGAATAAATTTAGCTTCTGTTTTAGAATACTTACCGTATTGTGATGATTCCTTTATTTGCTCAAGTCCTTTAATTTTGTCACCTTTAGGAAATATAAGCATCAGCGGTTTAAGATAGGGATACGAATCAGGCACATATTCCGCAAAGTAATTATAAATTCCGAGTCCAAACAAAGCATCTTTATTTTCCGGATTTTTTTCGTAAATTTTATTAAAATAATTTATGGCGTCTCTTCCGTCGTTAGCGGCTTTCAACCATTTTTCCCTCATACTCCACAAAAGTCCTCTATAGCCGAGTGAACCTCCCTTATAGAATAAAGCATTCATATCCTGTTTATTTTTTTCCAATAAATTATCTGTTACTTCCAATGTTTTTTCAATTCGCTGGAAAAAAATTTCATCCTTAGATTCGTCATTCTTATTCAAATATATCTTCCACCATTGTACAAGAGAGTAAAAGAAATACCCTTCTGGACTTTTCGGTTCGGATAAAATAACCTTATTAAAATTAATTTCGGCAGAATCAAATTTTAAATTATATACATAGTTTATACCGTCTTTTAATAACTCTTCTTTGGTCTGCGTAAAAGCAGAAGAAAATAAAATAACATTAAAAAATATAAAGGTATAAACAATTTTTTTCATCATTTATTACGTTTAATTATGACTATAGTTTTATCGTCCGCATATTTTCCCATCGCCGAAAAAATTTGCACATCTTCAATAATCTTCTCACAGATTTCTTTAGGAGAAAGTTGTACATTTTGCAGTAGAATATTTTTTAATCTGCTTTCGCCGTAGAACTCAAAATTTTTATTTGCCGCTTCAATAATTCCGTCAGTATACAATAAAAGAATGTCGTTTTTTTCTATATAGAAGCTATCGGTATAATAATTCTGATTCGGAGAAGGACCGAGTACCGGTCCTGTCGGTAAAAGTTCCTCGATAGAATTATTTGTATTCGAATATTTATAAGGTGAGTTATGTCCTGCATTAACACAGAGGCACAGACCTTTAGAGTCATTAAATATTTCACAATAGAACATAGTAACAAATCTTTCATTCGGAAAAGTACTATGTACGAGTTCATTTACT
>VGWA01000116.1 GCA_016873795.1 Ignavibacteria bacterium | reverse complement strand
ATCATTGCCGGAAAAATATAATCTGCAAATTGAATTTCTACTACGGGTTTTAATCCTGTAAGTGCAAGTCCTATGGCAGTCCCAACAATGGATGCTTCCGCTAGAGGGGAATTGAATACACGCTTTTCTCCGTATTTCGTAGATAATCCCTTGGTTGCCGTAAATACTCCCCCCTTTCCGTCTGCAATGTCTTCACCATAAATAATCATATCCTGATTCTTTTCCATTTCTTCATGTAATGCATGGTTTATTGCATCTACTATAACTACAGGTTGTCCTTTAGGTTCTGTTTTTTCGTACTCTATTATTGCCTGTTCGTCTTCAGGACAGTACATAAATTTTTCTGCAGTATCAGGGTTGGGATTTGGTTCCGATGAAATTTCATCAGATGTTTTTAAAATATCGTTGATTAACTGCTGTTTAATTTCTTTTATTTTTTCCTCTGACAATATTTTATTTTCGATTAGTAGTGTTTCTATTTTCTTTATAGGGTCTTTTGCTTTGTCTTCTTCGAGCTCTTCTTTATTCCGATATTTTTCCTGAGCGTCGGATACTGAATGGGAACGCAGTCTTACTACATCTGCGTAAATCAAGGACGGTCCTTTGCCTTTCCTTGCAAGTTGTGCGGCTTCTCTTGCGGTTTTATAGCTTTCAAGAAAATCTGTACCGTCAATGTGAAATCTGTGTAATCCTTCAAATCCTGAAATTGCTTTTAATATCGAACCGCCTGTGATTTGGTTTTCGACTCTCACCGAAATAGCGTATTTGTTGTTCTGAATGCAGAAAATCACAGGGAGTCTTTCCCTCGATGCCCAGTTTACTGCTTCGAAAAATTCTCCTTCTGAAGTTGAGCCTTCTCCGCCGCTTACATAGACTATTTCATTTGTATTCCTGAATACGCAGCTCATTGCAATACCTACAGCCTGTAGATATTGTGAACCGGTAGGAGATGACGGAGTCGGCATTCTTAATTCCTTACTTCCCATGTGTATGCACATTTGTCGTGCCCCTGTGAAAGGATCTGTCTCTTTGCCCATTGCGTGTCTTAATATGTCTGTATAGGTTATGCCAAGTGCTATTCCGAAAGCATTATCTCTGTAATAACATATTGACCAGTCTTTTTCGGGTTTCATTACCATGCCGCAGGCAACCTGTATTGCTTCGTGACCTGAACCGGAAATTAAAAAACTTGCTTTTCCCTGCTTGATAAGTTTTTCTATCCTGTCATCCGTAAATCGGGAAATAAGCATGTACCTGTAAGCATCCGTAAGTTGTACATCCGAAAGTCCTGAAAATTTATCGGTTTTGATATTCTTTTTTTTGCTCATTTTTATTGTTTATTAGTTATTTGCTGCCATGAATGCGGTGAAAACAATTGCATCACTTCGGTTCTGAATCCGCCGTAATATAAAGCTCCCCATACCGGAGTTTTATCATAGAAATAAAGATAATATGTATCTAAATCCAGTATGCAGGGGAACTCAAAAGAAGCATAGTGTTTTGTGCAGTAATTTTTAATGAAATCTGCCGCTTGGTTGCTTATTCCGTTTGTTACAATCAGCGGATATACAACCAAGGCATTTCCCAATCCTATAAATCCGCCTGTCCTTGCTCTCATTGAATCATTGAATAATTTTGAACTGAATCCGGTAATTTTTGCAAAATCAAGAGGCTCGCCCATATATTTTACCCCGCAGTATGTGTCTACTTTCGAAAATTTACTTGCTTCGAGTCTGTTCCTGTGATATACTCTATCCGTATCTGCATATTCATTAAGGACTAATTTTTGAAAATTATAATATACCATCCAGTTATCCAGCGAATTTAAATAATTGTTATATTTTTCGTTATTCATATTTTTTCTGTGTTTAATTATTTTCTATTGTTCTAATATAATTTATTCTCTGGTATTCAAAATCATATTTTTTTTCGGATTTGATTTCCTCCGATTTTTTTGTAATCAGTGATATGTCTTTTAAAATTGTATTTAATATTTCCGCAAAATTATCTTCGTTATAGAAAAAAGATGCTTTTTTAAATTCATCAAAATTTGCAAACGATGTGTGTAAAAATAACGGTATTTTATAACCGAAGGATAAATTGAAATTTCCGGAAATCTGATATTTCATATAATTTTCGAATCTCGGAATTACGGGATGTATCAAAGGCATTATTAAATCGCATTTAAGTAAATAACTGTAAAACAATTCATTTTCCAGATATCTGTCAAATGTCAGAAAATAACGGTTCAGCCTGTTTTCATTGATAATTTGTCTGACGGTCCCGCCGTCATAATCCCTGCCGTTCCCCAGAAGAAAAAATTTTATTGTTGGTTCGGGTCTGAATTTGTAAAGCAGCTTGGTGAGACCTGAATAATCCCTCTTGTTGAATTCTATCTGACCGGGAATAGCAATCCAGAGATGATTTTCGGGTTTCTTGATTTCGATTTGTTTGTTTCTTGGAAAAAAAATCGGATAAAAGCATTCTGTTTTATTTTTGAGTTTGTCAGGTACGTATTTTTTTAGGTATTCATTAATTACAAAATATTTGCTGATGCGATTGGTGATAAATCGCTGAGAACGGCTGTTCCATAACTTATCGACAAAATGTAAAATCCCGAATTGTTTTATTTTTTTTGGAAGTATCAGACTTAAATTTCTGACAAGCAGTCCGTTTGCCGAATTAAATATTACAAAATATATCCTTTTTGAAATTAAGTATTTTTTTATCGAAAATAAAATATTTATATCTTTTAAAAAATTCCCGCTGAATTGCAGAGATTTTGTTTCTTCGAATTCGTTAACGAAGTTAATTCTTTTTATTATTTTTTCGCTGGAAATAAGAAACACCCTGTATTTACTTTGATTGAGAAACCTGAGCTGTGAATAGATGCATTCATCGTGTGAATCACCGAATTCAATTATTGCCGTATTTCTGCTGAATATCATTCTCTGATTTTTTGTTTTATCATTGTTTCCGGATATTTTCTCTCTTTCCAGACAGCACCACTGCCGAATTTAATTATTCTGTATGAATTTATGCTTAAAATTATTAAAGAAATTGAACTAATGATATGGAAAAATGCGGAATGTAGAGGTAGTTTGAATTTTAATGAGTGTGTAATCCTTATTGTTATGGCTAAGATTATGCTGATTATTGATGTTAATATTAAAGTTCCTGTATTTATAATTATACCATATATTAACATAATATAAGGTATAATGTACAGAAAGAAAAAAAATGTTATTACAAAAATAATCCCTGCAGTTGAAAATGATAAACCCGGAAAAATATTTTTCGAAAATCCCTCGAAAATTTCATTTAAATTTTTATACATTCGGCAGTAAGCAATATCTGTTCCGTCGGCAAATATAAGTTTTCCTCCCGATATTTTTATTTTTCTTCCAAGCCATACATCTTCGACTATTCTGTTTTTTACTGAATAATGACCTCCGATTTTGTCGTATGCTGTTCTCCTGAATAACATGAACTGTCCGTTAGCCATTGTCAAAGAAGTTCTTTTTGTTTTTTCGACAAGGATTAACGGAAGCATTGTCAAAACGACAAAATGCAGTAAAGGTATTATAATCTTTTCCCAGAAACTAATTGTTATTTGTCTCGGGAAAAATGATACAAGGTCGGCATTTTGACTTTTAATGAATTTTACCGAATTTTCCAATGCATTTTTTTCCAGTATTGTGTCGGCATCTATGAATAATATATAGTTTCCTTTAGCTGCTTCACTTAATTGTTTACACGCAAAATTTTTACCCACCCAGCCGTCTTCAATTTGTTTTCCCTTGATTATTTTTAGTCTGTTGTTTCTGATTTCTGATAATATTTTTGAGGTATTGTCTGTGGAATTATCGTCAAGTACTATTACTTCAAAATTATTGTAATTCTGATTTAAAGCAGATTCGACGCAGCGTCCGATTATTCTTTCTTCATTTCGTGCCGGTATCAGAACGGATATATATTCTTGATTTTCACACCTATTACTTGAGTTGAGGGATCTGCTATACCGGCTGATTTTTTTGATTGTTATTATGTTTATTAAATTAACCGTAAATAAAAATATTATAGTCAGAAGAATAAAGTAATTTATTATTTCTATGCAGCTGAAGTTCAATCGTAATATTTTAGTTTTAAATTTATGAAAGGGGATAATAACCGTGTCTTTAACCTTTGAGGTGAAATGAATTCGGTTATTCCTTTCGTTTCTGTGATTTCTCCCTTGTAATTTATTCGGAAATCGGATAAAAATCTGATGTAAAAAGGACCATTATCGAGTTTATTGCGGTTTGTTATTTTAAATGAAAGATTGTTCGTATTACCTTCTATAGATTCAGGATATTTTAAAAAAAAATAATTTGTTTTAATTTTAAACGTGTAATTCATTTCTTTACTTATTAACTCATTATCTCTGTTGAACAATAGTAGTTTGTTGAATTTTTTACACCTTTCAAGAAAAGGTTCCGTGTAATACAATATTCCGTTGAAATTATCAGTTAAAAATCTACCCCAATACCAGAAATTCATGTCCTCAAATAAAGGTACCGTTCCCCAGTTATGGTCATGATAACTGTATCCTTTGAAATATATATCACTTGTTTGATTTGCTTTTTTTATTCTTATGCTTGCATTATTTTTTGGTGAATACGGATGCCAGAAATGAGTACATTTATTTGTTTCTTTTTCTAAATCGGTCTTGTAGTGTAATATCTGAGTGCTGATGAATTCGGCTGATATAAAATCTTTACTCCTTACTGTTTTTATGTCTAAATCGATTTTAATGTGTATCTTCCCGTTATCGTTTGTAAAGTATAATTCGTTATTGTCTAATTTTATTCTATAACTCTTACTTTCGTTAAATGTTTCGAATTTATATTTATTGAAAATTATGTGTTTGTTGATTAATATTTTGTTTTTTTTGTAAAGACAAAAGGTCAGGGCAGGGAAGTCTTCGGCGGTATATCTTTTATTTTTTCTGTAATCTTTGTTATATTTTGGAGAGAAAGGAAAACCGAAGTAAAATACTATAACGCATGAATATTCTTTATTTTCGTCCATTAAATCGAAATACCACCATTCATATGAACCGGGAGTATAGGAAAAATGACATTTAAGTTGTTCTATATCTGTAATTATTTCCATCTTTTGTCAATTGATTTCCTGCCTTTTAAAATAATTTCATATCCTTTAAGCTCGTCTTTTTCGAATTCAATGTTGAATTTTTTCCTTTCGTTATTATATTCTTCCTCAGTTTTCAGTGTGAATATTTTGCGGTTGAATGTTTCATCGATGTATATTTCTCTTACTTTGAATATGTCTATATAAATATAAGGGTATTGTTCACTTTTGTATTTTATATATGTGTTGATATTAATTAATATTGATTTTTTTAATTTTTCGATAATATATGCAGCTCCTGTAAAAAATATTAACGGCTGTTTTTCCTTATATACCAGTTCTCCTTGCGGGAAAATGAAAAGACATTTTGATGTATTATTTAAATTGTTAATGCAAAATTTGAGTGAAGCAAACGATTTTCTCGGGTCTTCTCTTATTATTGGGATTGCACCTATTTTGTTGAAATACGGATGGTCTTTCAGTTGTTTGTATTCCATCAATACGAACCCTTTTAATTTGTAATGACAGTATGCTAAATAAGGAACAAGTATCCCATCCCACCAGTTTGTATGGTTCATCGTGAATACAATCGGAATTTTTTCTGTTTTTGACAGGTTGATTGCTTCCAAGCATTTAGAATTCCCTTTTAAAAAAATTGCCGAAAAATTCTTTTTTAAAATTTTTTTGAAGTAGTTTTTAAATAAAAATTTTATTATTGGATTGATATGTATAGTATGTTTGACCATTCTTTAATAAAAACTAAAAACCCATGGAAATTCCGTATCCTCTTCTGTCCGAATGTCCTTCCATTGTTCCGTCGGAATAAAATATTATGGCATCTACTCTTCCGAAGTCGTTGACTGTCTTTATATCATAACCCATTTTTTTAAGAAACTTGACTTTTTCTTTATTTAACATATCGTTTTCTGCCATTATCAAATCGGGATACCATTGGTGGTGAAATCTCGGTAAGTCAATTGCTTTTTGCAGCGAATAGCCGTAATCGATTATGTTTACTATTGTTTGAAGTACTGTCGTAATGATTTTTCCTCCTCCCGGTGAACCCAAAGCAATATATGGTTTATTGTCTTTTAAAACTATTGTTGGTGTCATCGAACTTAACATCCTC
>VGWA01000115.1 GCA_016873795.1 Ignavibacteria bacterium | reverse complement strand
CTTCTTTAGTGTATAAATATTTATTCGTTTCTATCCGGCTAAGACTTCTGCGGTTACGTTCTTTATTTCCTCGGGGGTAAAGGGCTTTGGAATAAACTGATACGCTCCGAGTCTGGTGGCTTCAACCGCTTTGTCTATGGTAGCAAATCCTGAAATCATAATAACAGGTGTGTTGGGATATTCTTCCTTAAAGGATTTTAAAATTTCCATTCCGTCTTTTTTAGGCATTTTTAAATCAAGAAAAACAACATCATATTTATTTTCTTTCATTTTTTGCGTTGCTATATCAACGTCGAATACTTCATCTACTGCACAGCTTTGTTTGGTTAAAATTCTCCTGAGGCTGTGGCATACAATCGGTTCATCATCAACAACCAAAACACTGTGTCTTGTAACTGTGTTTTTTCCATACAGTGCTGCTCTGGGATAATCGGAATGATCCAGACAATCAATGTATTCGGCGCCAATTAATCTTTCAACTTCAGAGTAATTAAACGGCATATCGACATCTATTAATTCATTAGTTTTTTGAAATATTCCTTTTGTTGTTTTTGCAGCTCTTTCTCTCTCTTTTTTAATTATCGGACATTCACCAGCACACTCTACTCCTTCGGTTACCAGGCGTCGGCATTCTCTCTGTCCGGTGTTACAAAATGCTGTCCTTTTTTGAGTTCTTGCGACCGGAACATCAGAACGAGAAAGTGTATCAACGTAATCTCTCGAGGTTGCCTTTGTAATTTCCCTCTCGCTGAAAGGAAGATCCACGTCTATTAAGTCTTCTTTCTTTTCCGGTGCTTCTGTAATTATTGTCGGTTTGTTTTTCTTTTTAGAGAGAACTTTTTCTGAAATAGTAGTTAATTCCTCAGGGGTAAAAGGCTTTGAAAGATATTCTGAGGCACCGAGTTTCGTCGCCTTCACGGCTGTGTCGATAGAGGCATAACCTGTAACAACAATTACATCCAACTCGGGATAGTGTTCTTTTATAATCTGAAGTAATTCTATTCCGCTTGTCTTTGGCATCATAAGATCGGTAATAACCAGGTCGAAATTTGTTTCCTTTATTTTACTCATTGCTTCGTCAGCATTTAATGAGTTTTCAACAGTATATCCTTTTCTCGATAAAATTTTATTTATACTGTCACATACCGTTTGTTCGTCGTCTACAACTAAAATTTTCTTGTTTAACATTTTAATTTCTCCTTATATTTAAATTTATTAATTTTATTTTCTTTTTTTCTTTCATTCTACTGTTTATGCTGCAATTTCCGTGCCAAAGCTAAAATTCCCCCTTTTTTAGCTTTTTCAGCACTTTTTCAATTTTTAACTTTTTTCTTCCTAAGTTAATTTCTTATAATGAAAATCTACTCCAACTGAAAGTCAGAGTTGGGGAAACAATAAAAATAATTATATTTATATGGTTATTTCCCTTTTTTCTGACAACTGAAAGTACAGGGGGCAGGGGAGAAACTTCATTTATTGCAATACCTTTTGTGTATAAATTTTTATACGTTTGTATAATTATTTATACGTCTCCAGCAACTGAAAGTCAGGACTAATCTAATCCTGTCATCCTGAACTTGTTTCAGGATCTCTTAAGTCGGTAATGTTAAATTAAAAATGTTAAATTATTTTTTTACAACTACTGAAAGTTAGGGTTAAAGTCAAGATTAAAGCCAATACTAAAGTCAGGACTAATCTAATCCTCTCATCCTGAACTTGTTTCAGGATCTCTTAAGTCGGTAATGTTAAATTATAAATGTTAAATTATTTATTTACAACTACTGAAAGTCAGGGTTAAAGTCAGGATTAAAGCCAATACTAAAGTCAGGTTTAGTTTTCAACAAATCTTTGGTCAGACGACAAAAGTCTTGACTGAAAGTCGGGGTTACTGTGTTTTCAGTTTTATGTTATATATTATATGTTATATATTATATGTTATATGTTATATGTTTTATGTTATATGTTTTATGTTATATGTTTTATGTTTTATGTTTTATGTTTTATGTTTTATGTTTTGCTTGGGGTTTATATTTTTGTGAGAAGTTTTTGAGACTTTGTTAAATCCAGGATTAAAGTCAAGTATAGCTTTATACAAATTTTATTCTATACTATACCTGACTTTAGTAAAGACTTATTAACCATCTTTGTTTATTCCGTATTTTTTCATCAATGCCTGAAAGTTTGGACGCTGCATGCTAACGTCACGCGCTGCTCTGGATATATTCCAGTCGTTTCTTATTAACGCTTCCAGCACAAACGACTTTTCTATTTCAAAAATTGATGATTCTCTCAGTTGTTTCTTAATTGTGTTTAGCTCATAAATATCCTTTGGAACTCCTATTTGTATAGCTGATTCACTGTGATACAGGGCTGTAGAAATATGGACCGGTTTTATCTGGTCTTCTTCTGCAACAATTACCAATCTTTCAATGGTATGTTCAAGCTCTCTTACGTTCCCGGGCCAGTTATAATTCATCAATATATCCATCGATTCTACCTGCACAAAGGGTATTTCTCTGCCTACTTTTTCACAATGCTTTTTTAAAAAAAACATAACAAGTTCCGGTATATCTTCTCTTCGCTCACGAAGTGACGGTAGTTTAATCGGAAAAACATTAAGACGGTAATATAGATCTTCTCTGAATTTCCCTTCGGCAACAAGGTTTTTCAGGTTTTTGTTTGTGGCAAATATAAGCCTTACATCAACATTTTTAACAGATGTGCTGCCTACCGGGATTATCTGCTTCTCTTGCAATACTCTTAATAACCTTGCCTGTGTTTCAACTGATAAATTACCTATTTCGTCAAGAAAAATAGTTCCATTATTTGCCACTTCGAAGATACCCTGTTTGGTTGTGTATGCTCCGGTAAAAGATCCTTTTACGTGTCCAAACAGCTCACTTTCAAGTAATGTCGGCGTCAGAGTGGAAATATCAACGGCAAAATATTTTTCATTCTTTCTGTTACTTTGTTTGTGAATTGCTTTTGCCGTTAAATCTTTTCCCGTACCGCTTTCTCCTACTATTAAAACAGTAGAATCGGTTGGGGCAACCTTTTGAATTAAGCTATATACCTCACACATTCTTGAGCTTCTGCCTATCATTCCTTCAAATCCTGTGTCTGTAATATAGTTATACTTATGTTGAGTAATTTGTATGATTTTTCTTTTTTCAAGAGCCTTCTCGAGAACTCCAAGTATTTCGGCCGGAGTAAATGGTTTTGGTAAATAATCAAACGCCCCGTATCTCATTGTTTCAACAGCAGAAGCTATGGTGGCATATCCCGTAATAACTACTACAAGGGTATCCGGATATTTTTGTCTTACGGTCTGCAGAACCTCCATTCCTCCTATATCCATCATTTTCAGGTCTGTGAATACAACATCAAATGGCTTATCTTCGGGCTGCATTGATAAAATTTGTATAGCTTCTTTTCCGGATGTTGTGTAAACAACCTCGTGTCCTGCCCTTGTAAATATCTTTTCGCAACTTCTGCAAATCACAAGTTCGTCGTCCACTATTAGTATTTTTGCCTTCATCTAATTTATATTAAGGGTTTTAGTTCTGTTTATCCGGTATTTTCTTTGTTTCCTTAGAGCCTTTATATACTTTAAATATACCAGCCTCATTCCTCATATTCTGTAATCCTCACGGGTAAATGAATAATAAATTCTGTTCCTTTTCCCGGCTCACTTTCCAAATTAATTGAACCATAATGACGCTCAATTATTCCAAAGCTGATTGATAATCCGAGACCGGTTCCTTGTTCCTTTGTTGTAAAAAACGGGTCAAATATCTTCTGCTTGTTTAGCTCTGATATACCGCAACCGGTATCTTTAAATCTGATTTCGATATAGTCTTTATCATCGCTCAGCTTTGATTCAATATATAAATTTCCCCCTTTTTGCATCGCTTCAGAGGCGTTTATTATTAAATTTACAAAAACCTGCTGAATTTGATCGCTGTCCACTTCAATTTCGGGTAAATTGCTCTGCAGCTTTTTTTCAATAGCAATATTCCTAAAAGAGGTTTGGTTCTTAACAAGTAAAACAATATTTTCAATAAGTGAATTTATGTTTACCAGTTTTCTTTGCGGTTTGGTTTGCCTGGCAAAATCCAGAAGACGTTTTACAATTTCCCGGCATCTTATGGTTTCTTTTACTATAATTTCCGCATCTTCTCGTTTTGGGTCTCCCTCTTCCATGTCTTCAAGCAATAAACTTGCATTTGTTAAAACTCCCGTTAGGGGATTATTAATCTCATGAGCAACTCCTGCGGCAAGTTTTCCAAGAGAAGCCAGCTTTTCGGAACGGAATAATTGATTGTGAATTTTCTTCAACTGTTCGGTTCGTTCCTGAACTTTTTCTTCAAGAGTATTTGCCCATTTTTCCAGCTCGTTTTTTTCACTCTCCAGCTCTATTGCCATTTTATTAAGTGAGGATGCAAGGTTTTCAACCTCTCTGGGTGCTTTTTTTAAACTGAAGGTCTCATTGTAGTTTCCATCAGCTACTTTTTGAGCTACATTTTCCAGTTTTTTTAATGGAGCAGCAATTTTCCGGGCAAGTAATATTGCGACAACAATAATAATTACAATAGCCCCTACCGCAATACCGATAAATATTAAAATTGTATTTTGCATCAAATCGTCAAATGGTTCTTTCAATAAGCCTACATATAAAACGCCGACAATATTGTTATCAATATTTCTAATCGGTTCATAAGCGCCGATGTACCAAGCGTTTACAACAAATGCATCCCCTATAAACCTTTCACCCTTTGAAATTACGGTATTATAGACTTCGTCAGAAACAAGAGTTCCGATTGCATAACTGCCGTCATTGTTCTTAACATTTGTGGACACTCTAACGTCACAATTAAAAATTGTTGCCGTTCCCATTTCTTTGCCGCGATAAATTTCTTCTTCGTGAACGATATGCTTAATTTTATTTACAATTTCAAAGTTTTTGTTCAGTAAAACTCCCCCTATAAGAATTCCAATCATTTTGTTGTTTCTGTCAAATATAGGTACGGCGCTCTTTAATACCATTCCTCTTGTTTCTAAAACCAAGTTGTCTGTTGAGTGTGGTTTCGATTTTTCCGTAGGAATTATTTTCATTTCTGCCTGCTTTACTAATTCGGGTGATTCCTTCATTAAATATTCTGCTGAAACTATATCTGTTCCTGAAACTGGCTCTCTTGAAGAAAGCACCCTGTCAACAAAAATATCATTTATTGTATCCCCATATAAAACAGGATTACGTCCCCGGCAAATAACTTTTTTCTTTGTATCAACTATTGTATAAATATCCAGTTTCTCTCTTGTAAGAATCTCAAAAAGGTCTTTTTGAAGTGTGTCCCTCTGATAGGCGATAACAGAAGAAATTATAAAGCTTCTTGCCGCCGATTGTCTTGCTATGCTTTCAATGCTTAAAATCTTGTTATTATAGATCTCTCTTGCAGAGTTTAAGTCTGAAAGTGTTTTCATCTCGGCCTGACGTATGATTTGATTGTAAATTAATTTAGTTCCTATCACACTTGTAATTATCGTCGGAATTATTATGGCAATACTAAAGTATAAAATCAATTGTGATTGAATACTTCTTGCTGTTATTTTCTTTATTTTCATTGTTTATATATGTGTGTTATATATTATCTACTGCCTGAATAAGGAATTATGTTCTTTGAATTCCGATATAGTTGTATTACTAAAAAAATCTATAATTGCAGCTTTAAACCTGTTACATTTATCATATAGAATACAGTTGCTCTGTTTTTCCGGGTACCATACAGAATTATCGTGTTTTGGTATTATATCCCCACATTCCCTGTCTCCAAATATACACTGAGAAAAATCTTTTACACCATCGCTCCATTCTATAATATCCATCAATGTAAGCTTGCTGCTGTCTGCTATAAGTTTTACTCCTCCACGTTTTCCTTTTTTGGAAATAATCCATTTTTTGGCAGCAAGTTTCTGAAATATCTTGGACAAAAAAGGATGTGGAATATTGGTGTGTTCCGAAATACTTTTTATCATTATATACTCTTCCTTATCAATGTTAGATAGGTATACAAGTGCTCTGATGATATACTCGCTTGATTTGGAATATAAAAACGACATAAAAGATAAAAAGGTCTTTATATCCTAAGTTAATAACTATGTTTAAAAAATCAAAGGCAAAACAGCGTTCATATTAAAATGTTGTTTATTAAATATATATTATTAGTGTTTTTTATGAGGACTTTTTTATCCTAAATTTCTATATAGCAAATATAATACAGTTTACATAATTTAGTAATATTAATATAGATGTTGCCTGTTTTTGTTATTAATTTTTTATTATCCCGGCTAATCGGGATATCTTTTTACTAAAATGAATATTTTAACATTCGTAAGGATGAATTCTGTAATCCAAGAACGTGCAACTGAAAATTTTTTCCTT
>VGWA01000114.1 GCA_016873795.1 Ignavibacteria bacterium | reverse complement strand
TCTTTTCACATTTCCCGGAGTCATCACGCCGTAGATGTAGTTGGCATACGGACCGGTTGTCTGGTCAGCGGCTATCCAGTTTTTATCGTTACCGGTATTTCCATTTACAACCATCCAGGTAGTACCGCCGTCAGAAGTTTTTGCAATTCTTGTTCCCTGGATTGAACTTGGTCCGTACATATTATCGACAAAAAGATTGCCAAGGCTATCATAGGCAGTAACCGGGTCGCCCCACATAGTAGCTCCCCAGGTAGGGTTATAATTAGTCCAGTCATATCCATTTTTCGTAATCCAGGTACGGACACCGTAAGCAGATGAAGTATTATTCCAGGCTCCCGCAAATTCTTTCGGGTTTCTCGGATTTCCAGCCACCCAAACTTCAGCAAAGTCAGTACCGATATTAAAATTATCATAGTCTCCAATAGTAACGACCGCATCAGGTGAATAGATCATCGGTACAAAAGTTCTTGGATTATAGACAGCCCTATCGATATAAGGGTCTTCGACCTGTGAATACAGGTGTCCGGAAAAAAGTAGAAATACTACCAGCAGGAAGAAATTTAATTTTTTCATTATATTTAATTTAAGTTATTAAAAATGAATTTAGTTTTACATCAGTTCTTTCCTGAGCAAACTTAAAGCCATCATAACGGAGCGTAATTTTGTTCTAAGTCTATTGTCACCAAACAAATGTTTTGCTGTAAAAGTTTTATTTTCAAACGAGCATCCAATCCACACGAGCCCGACGGGTTTATTTTCCGTTCCGCCTTCCGGACCGGCAATTCCCGTCACTGACATTCCGACATTTGATTTAAACAAATTTCTCACTCCGACAGCCATTTCCAATGCTGTTTCTTTGCTAACGGCGCCGTATTTTTCTATTGTTTTCTTTTTAACTTTCAGCAATTTAATTTTCGATTCATTTGAATAAGAGCATACGCCGCCCAAGAAATATTTTGAACTGCCCGGTACATCAGTAATCAAAGAAGCGAAGAGTCCTCCCGAGCAAGATTCGGCAACCGAGAGTGTAAGTTTTTTTTCAACGAGTAAATCACCGACAATTTTTTCGAGTTTATCATCGTTAACGCCATAGATGAAATCCTCTGCTTTCGCTCTGATTTTTTTTTCGACTTCAGATATTTTTTCATTTACGAGAATCTCATTAACATCGGAAGCATCTATACGGATTTTGACGCCGGGAAAGGAAGGAAGGAAAGCAATTTTACAGTCATCTCCGGTGATATCTTTAATATTTCCGAGCAATTCAAATAATGAAGTTTCGCTGATACCCGTTGTCAAGATTATTTTATTTTTCTGCACCTGTGTCTCCGATTCCGAGAATTTTTCTCTTAAAGACGGAATAACAGATTCATCCAGCATTGGTTTCATTTCCAGAGGAACACCGGGCAAAGCTATTAAGATTTTATCGTCTTTTTCCATCCAGATACCGGGTGCAGTTCCATTTTTATTCCATATTACCTTAGAATTTTTCGGAACCATTGCCTGTTCTTTATTAGTTTCGGGCATACTGATTCCTCTAATTTTGAACAGCGAGATAATATTTTCGTAGACTTTTTCATCGAATTTTAGTTCATCATCAAAGAACTTCACCAAAACGGATTTTGTAATATCATCGTGAGTCGGACCCAATCCGCCAGTAAGTATAATTACGTTATATATCCCGAACGAGTTTCGCAATTCCGTAAGAATTGCTTCTTCATTATCGCCGACAGTAACAATTTGTTCAACCGGCAGACCGACGGAATACAATTTATCGCTGATATAAGCGGAATTAGAATTTACGATATGTCCCATTAATATTTCGTCGCCAACAGTAATTATTTTAGATTTCATTTTTTTAAAAGTTAAGAAATTCAACAAATGCAAAAGTCAGCAATGCGGCATAAAAAGCCGATACAATATCATCCATCATTATACCATAGCCATTATTAATCTTATCGAAATATCCCGCAGGAAATATTTTCACAATATCAAAGATTCTGAAGAGGATAAACGAAACAAAAATCACATACAGATTAATCTCGACATTAAGGAACAGAAGTACGAGGATACAGAACCACATACCGGTTATTTCGTCTATTACCACCTGAGACGGGTCTTTACCGTATTTTTGAATCATATTTTGAGAAGTAAAAACACCGATGATAAAAGACGCAATAAAAACAACCGATAGGACAACATGATTATGAAAAGCAGGGATAAGGAAGAAGATTAATGCGAAAGCAGTACCGAAAGTACCGCTTGCAAAAGGTACATATCCTATAAACAATCCGCTCGAGAACATCCTGCTGAAAAAATCAACCCTTACATCCGGGTTTTCAATTTTTGGTTTTTTTATTAATTTCATTTACCGATTTATTTTCGAAAAAGTACAAAACACCCGACAGAAGTGTAATTGCACTAATAATAAGCAGCAATACATAATTCAATTTTGAAAAAAGAAAAGAATTTATTGAATTGTAAATATTTTGCGAAACTTCAAAGCTAAGAATAAACAGTAAACCCAGTACGACGAATATATAAGTCATCTGCAGGAATGTTTTAGTTTTAGCGATATAAGAAGTTTTCAAAGTTTTACCTTTGTATTCGTCATAAGACCTCAACAAAGTAACTATAATATCCCTGAAAATAATAATAGCAAGCATCCACCAGTCCATAATTTTAATAATACAGAACAGCAAAAAAGCAGAAGAAGTCAAGATTTTATCGGCAAGCGGATCGAGGAACACGCCAACTTTTGTAGTCATTTTATATTTTCTTGCATACCAGCCATCGTACCAATCTGTCAGAGCAGCTATAACATAGACAATTACCGATAGTTTTTTATAAAGCGGATTATCCGAGAGATACAAGAGAAGAAAAACAGGAGCCAAAATTATTCTTAATATTGACAGCTGGTTAGGAAAAGTTATATCTCTGCTTGTAAATTTCAATAAAATATTTATAAGGTTCTAATTTAGTAATTTCTGCAATAAATAAAAATTTAAATATTTGTTAAATAATTCTTAAATTGATTTAAATAAACGTTTTAAGTAAATTGATAAATCATAAAATAAAAAAACGTATGACAAAAATTGCATTTGTTTTTCCCGGTCAGGGTTCACAGTCAACAGGTATGGGAAAAGATTTATTCGAAAAATACGAATCAGCAAAGGAATATTACAAATCAGCAGATGAAATAATGGGTTTCTCATTAAGTGAAATATCTTTCGATGGACCGACAGAAAAGTTAAAAGAAACAAATATCACACAGCCAGCATTATTCGTACATTCATATATTCTAACAAAATTAACAGGAGACAGAATAAAAGCCGATTGCACTGCAGGACATTCACTTGGAGAATACACGGCAAATGCATACGCAAATAGTATAGGATTCGAAAACGGATTAGAACTTGTAAAGAAACGCGGCGAGTTGATGAAAAATTCAGGTACGATACAAAGCGGTACGATGGCAGCATTAATAGGATTAAGCGAGAGTGCAGTAGCAGAAATTTGCCGGAAGGCATCAGAAAAAGGAATTGTACAGCCAGCTAATTACAATTGTCCCGGTCAGATTGTAATATCGGGTGATATACCGGGAGTAGAGGAAGCGATAAGGATTTCGAAAGAAGAGCCATACAAATGCAAGCTTGCAAAAAAGCTTGAAGTAAGCGGAGCATTTCATTCAGAGTTAATGAGAACATCCGACCACGAATTAAGGGTTGCTTTATCGAACACAGAATTCAAAGATTCAGCAATACCCATATACACAAACGTTGACGGCAATCCGATAACAAGCAGTGAAAAGATTAAGGGAGCGTTATCGAAACAGCTCGTATCGCCTGTAAGGTGGGAGTTACTCATACGTAACATGATTAAAGACGGTGTAACAAAATTTTACGAAATCGGTTCGGGAAAAGTTTTAACAGGATTAATCAAGAAGATTAATCAAGATGCAGAGGTTTACAACATATCATCTGCAACCGACATCGAGAATTTATAATTCAAGAAAAATATAATATTTAAACGAACTCCAACGAATCGCAGAAACAAATGAAAGAAGAGATACAAACAGAATCAATTCCGAGCAAGGAACAGATTAATTTAACCGGCGGCAGTTTACGATTTCCAAATTCCAAGTCAATAAAGATTGACGAAATAATTTTCACACAGGGATTCGTTCCGTACTGTGACATTTCGAAATGCGGCGGGGAGTGTTGTGATTCAGGAGTATACATCGATACAGGATTCATCGATAAAATATTAAAGCACGAGAGCGATATTACAGATTTAATGCATGATGGGATGTTAAGGGATTCATCGGATTGGTTTGAAGACGAAACAATAACAGACACCGACTTCCCTTCCGGGCGAGCCAAAAGCACGTGCGTATACAGTACAGGCGGAAAAGAACGATGCGTATTCAAGAATAAAGATGAATATTGTATACTTCAGATATTATCAGTAAGAAAGAATTATCACAAATGGAAATTGAAGCCTAATTACTGCATATTTTATCCTTTAACGATAGAAAACAACACATTAACATACGACACCGAGCATTCGAAAAACCTGGATTACTGCGGGTTACACAAAACAGAGAATCACACAAACACTGTTTTTGAAGCGATGCGTGAGGAGATAAGGTACGTAATCGGAGAAGAAGGTTACAATTTAATAAACGAATATTACACAAAAAATTACAAGAAAAAATAAAATGGAAAAATTACTAACAGGCAAAACGGCGTTAATAACCGGCAGCGGAAGAGGAATAGGGAGAGCAATATTGAAGGCATTTTCGGAAGAAGGAGCGACAGTCATAGCTACGGATATATCATTCCCGGATGATTTCCACATAACGGAACAGGAAATAACAGAAAAAGGCGGAAGGGTAATAAGAAAAATAATAAATGTCTCACATTACGAAAGTGTACAGAAAGCAGTAGATGAGATAATCACGGAGACAAACAAAATAGACATACTAATTAACAATGCAGGCATAACACGTGACAAGTTAGTGATGCGCATGTCCGAAGAAGACTGGGACACGGTATTAAGCGTAAATTTAAAAGGAGCATTTAATCTAACAAAGGCAGTATTTAAATACATGGCAAAACAGAGATACGGAAAGATAGTAAATTTAAGTTCAGTATCGGGGATAATGGGTAATGCAGGTCAATCTAACTATTCGGCATCAAAGGCGGGATTAATCGGATTAACAAAATCGACCGCAAAAGAATTTGCATCAAGAAACATAAACGTAAACGCAGTAGCGCCGGGATTTGTACAAACCGAAATGACGGATGCATTAACCGAAGAGCAGAAAAAATCATTTTTAGACATTATACCTTTAAAGAGGCCTTGCAATCCGTCGGAGATAGCAGACCTGGTAGTATTTTTATCTTCGGACAGAGCGGGATATATAACCGGACAGGTAATAACAATAGACGGCGGGATGCTGATGTAAAAACAAAAAACAAAACATCAAAAATATGAAATTCAACAAAAAAAGTCGTGTTGTATGGATAACCGGAGCATCGACCGGAATAGGAAAGGAAACTGCCATAGAGTTTTCAAAAGCGGGATACATAGTAGTAGCGACAGGTCGAAGGAAGTCGAGGTTAGTAAATTTAGTCAGCGAGATAAAATTCGCCGAAAAAGAAGCGAGTGCATTTGTATGCAATGTAGCTTCCGAGAGGAGTGTACATTCGGTAGTCAAGCGGATAAGGGAGCGATACGGAAAAATCGATATACTAATCAACAACGCCGGTGTAACGATATTCAGAACATTATTAGAAACGAAGGCATTAGATTTCGACACTATAATTAACACAAATTTAAGGGGAGCATTTTTATGCACAAAAGCTGTTTTACCGATGATGATAAAGAGCAGGAGCGGGCACATCATAAACATATCATCCACAGCAGCCAACACGACATTTCCGTTGAGTTCAGTATATTCCGCATCCAAAGCGGGATTAATAGCAATGTCAAATTCACTTCGTGAGGAAGTAAAAAAATTCAATATAAAGGTAACGAATGTAATACCGGGACCGGTTGAAACACCGATGTGGGATGCACGTTCGAGGCAGCGTTACCACAACAGAATGATGACACCGAAAGACATAGCCCGATTAATATGCCAGATTGCAGCGCAGCCGAAAAAGGTTGTAATAGAGCAACTTCAGATAAGACCAATAAAGGGTGACATTAGTTAGTTATTTACGTGTATGTATATACCCTCTATACATAACAGCCGATTGAATAGAGATTACGGCATTAGGGTCAATTTCTTCGACCAATTTAATAACTTCTTTTTGTCTTTTTCTTGTAACCATAATATACAATACCGCGACGCCTCCTCTCGTACCTTCTCCGGGAAGAATAGTAATCCCGATATGATTTTCCCTTAATTTATCCGCAATTTTATCGGTAAAATACATTGATATGACATACAGCTGAACAAATCCCGAGCCGATTTTTTGTTCCACAGAAATACCAAGGATA
>VGWA01000113.1 GCA_016873795.1 Ignavibacteria bacterium | reverse complement strand
ACCTATTCCCTCTAACCCGCAGTCTTTGGTAAAATCTATTTCCTGGTCAAGTTCAATATTGGCGGTCAGTACAATCTTTTTATTGTCTATAGTTTCACAGGGTAAGTCTTTCAAATCATACAATTTTTCCTCTTCTATTTTGATCTTTTTCATTCTTTTTTTATAGCTATCAATAGAGGAATCCGTAGGATTTGTAATAACTATTCCCTCAAAACCATCAATAATTATAATTTCTCCGGTCGTTATATTTTTTGAAATATCTTTCATTCCGACAACAGCAGGAACTCTTAGGGCTCTCGATATAATGGCAGCATGAGATGTTGCCCCTCCTGTATCGGTAATATAACCCTGTACGTTTCTTTTGTTAAAAAGAATTGTATCTGCCGGGGTAAGCTGGTGGGCAACAATAATTGAGTTTTCTTCGACCTTAGAAAAGAGCTTTTCTCTTTTCATGTTTCTTATTACTCTGTTTTTAGTGTCTTCAACATCCAGAAACCTTTCTTTCATATATTCGTCATTTGAGGCCAGCATCATCGAGCCCATGTTATTAATTTCTTCGTTAAAAATATAGCTTGCAGATCGCTTTTCCTTTCTTATACGGTCAATTGTTGAATTAATAAATATTTTATCGTTCAAAATAGAAATTTGAGCTTCAAAAATTCTTGAGTTTTCTTCCCCAATCTTTAAGACAGATAATTCGTATATCTTATTCAATTCTCTTTTTGAAATCTCAATAGCATTAATTAACTCCTCAATTTCACTCACGAGTTCATCTTCTCTAAGTATATCATAATTAATATTAATTGATGTTTTTTTATACAGGTATGCCTTACTAATTGAGATACCGGGCGAGGCAGGAATACCTTTGAATAACTTCTCATCAAATATTATTTTTATCATGATGTTCCGATTTTTCAGTTTTAATTTTTGTTTTGTTTTATCAAACTGTTGATTTGCTTTTGAATTTCAATTAGTAAATCAGGTTCTACCCCTTCCGATTTTGCTACCTCTTTTCGGCGTTCCAGAGATTTTATTTTTAGTCGCTTAACAAGATCTTTTGACCATTGAAGGTAATTGATTTGTGATTTACTCCCCATTACCGTAATTTCAATTTTACTTGTATTACCCACTGCGCTCAGCTCATAAGGGGGTACAGAAACTTTAGCAAGGATTTTAGCTTGTTCCTCGTTGAGCATATTTAACGCTTTAAAAACTTCGATTTTTCCCTCGTTCAAATACTCATTCATTAATACAAGCATTATATTATATATATCTTTATCAGATATCATATCAAATTCAAGATTGTTTTCAATATATTCAATTGCATCCCTTGTTCCATTTACAAATATTTCAAGAAGCTCAAGTTCTTCAAGAGGTGTTTTTCTCTGGATTTTATGTGCTTTGATGGTTTTTATCTCCTTCGCAAACGACTCACTGCCAACAGATTTTTTATTTTTGCTCAATGCATTATCAAGCTCATCTCTCAAATCAGATTCATAAATATTATATGTGTTTGCAATTTCCTTTATTAAGAAAGCACGTCGGAGTTTATCCGGAATGAAGCTGATAAAATTGATAATCTCCTTAATCATTTCAATTTTTCCTTCAGGTGTGTCTAGCAAATTATTCTTTTCATAAAGAGATGTGATAAAACTAATTATTGATTTTCTTTGCTCCAGAAACATAATAAATTTATCTTTTCCTTCTTTGTTAATAAGAGAGTCGGGGTCTTCTCCTTCGGGAAGAGATACAACCGTAAGCTCTAATCCTTCTGAGAGAATAAGCTCTATTCCTCTTTTAGCTGCTTTTATCCCTGCTAAATCTGCATCATACATAAGTACGATGTTTCTTGTATATCTTGAAATGAGTTTTACCTGTTCTTCGGTCAGGGCTGTCCCACTGGAGGCAACAACATTATTAATACCTGCCTGTGACAGGGCAATAAGATCCATATAACCCTCCACAAGAATTACATAGTCTTGCGATTTTATGCTCTCTTTTGCAAAATTTAACCCATATAATATTTTGCTCTTACTATAAATTTTAGTCTCCGGTGAATTAATATACTTGCCAAGGGTATCGTCCTCATATAACACTCTTCCCCCAAATGCAACAACTTTTCCCGTCTCGTTAAACACAGGAAACATTAGTCTGCCTCTGAATCTGTCATAATATCTATATTTTTTGTCTTCTTTGCTGCTTTTTTCATTCAAGTTAGGCTTGTCATTAGGACTTAAATCGATTAAACTATCTGTTGTTTGTACTTTTTTTTCTTTAGTGTCTAACGACAAATCTATATGGGCTTTTACAACCAAACCGGCTTTTTCTATGTCTTCCTTTGTAAACGGTTCTTCCGAGATAAAATAAGAAAGTAATCCGTTCCATTTCTTTAATGCATAGCCAATACCAAATTTATTTATCGTTTGCTTCTTTATGTTCCTCTTTTTTACATATTCCCTAACAAACTCATACTCGTTAATAAAAACTGAGCCGTCGAATGATTCATTACCTTTCTTCCTCCTTTTCTTATCTGAATACTCTTTAAATTTAGAAATTTTCTTATTGGCCTGTTCTATAGGCTCGAATAAAGGAATAAGATTTTTGTTATAATATTTTGCAGCGGCTTTATTAATCTCAAGAAGTTTAGAGATTTCCGTTGAAGTATCATATCCTTTAAATACTAACGAAATTCCTGCTCTTGCTGCCAGCTTCTCGGCAGCCTCGGCAAAAGTAATTTTTTCATAATTCTGCAAAAATATAAACACATTACCGCTTGCACCGCATGCAAAACAATGATAAACTTGTTTTTCGCGAGATATATTCAACGAAGGATTTTTGTCTGGATGGAACGGGCACAGGGCAAGATACGATTTGCCCCGCTGTTTTACCTGAATATAGTTTGAGATTACGTCAATAATATCATTTGCCAGAGCAATTTCCGATATTTTTTCCTGGGTTAATTTCATTATATTAATATAAATAATATATAACAAATAGTAAATAGAAAATAATGATAATTAATAATTAATAATGACTTTTAATTCTAAATTTAACATTCTAATTTCAGTAATTATTTGTAAATTAGGACTGTTTCAAAGAACATTAGTTTTGCAATCAACTACTTGTAGTTTACAATTATAACGAGTAATCATCTTTAAGTGCTAACTTTCAACGATACATATGAATTTAATTGATTTAAATCCTGTAATGTTTCGGTTGTCAAGCTTACTTACCGACTATTTTCCCGGAGCCGGTAAGCATTTTCTCAATTTTCTGGCGACAACGTTAGTGTTTAATAAATGGAATATTAATAGAATAATTAAAAAATATAAAAAGAAACTTAGACGGCTTAAAAAGTTCGATAAAATCCTAGTAATCAGTGATTTCAACCTTGGTGATGCAGTTTATATACAGTCAACAATTACAGCTTTAAGAGAATATTTTCCTTCTGCTGAAATAGATTTTATTTTTAATCCTCTTGTAAAAGACCTCATCAACGGAAATCCGAATATTACAAATTTATACCCTGTTTTATCAAAAAAATCTTTTCCGGCAAAAGAAGATTATGAAACAATAAAAAAAATCATTGACAAAAACAATTATGATTTAGTTTTCAGTTTCTGTGCCTTCCTAAATATGTTTAAAATACTTACAAAAGAACAAAAAAAAAGATACATATCTCATCTTGTTCCTGTTTTAACAGTTTTAAAAAACAGCTATTATCCAGAAAACATTTGTAATTCAGTATTTAATTGTTATAGTTTTATACATACTCTTTTTTCTTCCGTAGACACAATTCAAAGTCAAAACAAACTAATTGTAACCTCTTCAGAACAAGGGAAAAATGATTCTTTTTTCGATACGTTATCTTTAAATAAGTTCAGTGGCGTTTCGGTATACATTTCTGATTCTACCTTTAAAGAAGCAAAAAATATATTTTTTAATTTGATACAAAAAGATAAAATTTGTACGGAGGCGGAAAAAAACGGAAAATTAAAGAGACCTGTTATAATAATTTACAATCCAGATACAAATTCAAGGTTTACAAGAATTCCTCTTGATTATCAATTCAATTTAATAAGGCATATTTTATGTTTGCGAAGCAACATAAAGTTTTTCTTTGGTGATGGTTTGAACAAAAATAAAACAGAAGATAAAATCATAGAAATGCTTACAACATTAGAAAGAGAAACTGTTTTAAGGATTCCCGCTCCCATACCGTTGGATGTTTACACTGCATTTATAGATTATGCGGATATCTTCATTACGGGAGATACCGGTCCTCTCCATGCCGCGGCGGCAAATAAAGTTTCAAAAAATTATGAGCTAAGAAACAAAACTGCTGTTTTCTCAATATTTGGAGTAACCGAAGGGAGAATTTACGGTTATGATTCTTACAAAAGAGGGTACTTTAGGTCAAATCAAAAGGCTCCATCCTACGTTTATTCATCAAAATCAAGATGCAGAAATTATTCCTGTCAAAACAAAATAATGAAAACCTGCAGAGAGGTAAAATGCTTTGAATATCTGGATATAGATAAAATAATGAAAGAAATAACCCAATATATTAGTTCGCTTGAGGATAGCGTTGAAAACCTGTAAAAATAAGTGAAAGAAATAATTAATTATAAATCAAGTGTAAACTTGAGATATCCAAAACTGAATTTGTTTTCACGGCTACCGGAAAAATATTTATCTAGATAATAGGTGTAATTCAGATCAAAAATAAAATTGCGTAGAGGTTCTATTCTAATGTTCAGTGTTATTCTATGAGTATTAATTCTTTCACCATCCAGAAACTTGGCTTGTTCGTTGTCAATTCCTTCTCTAAAGGGCTGATTAACATTCCCGCCCACATTTTTAACCAAGACACCAGCAGAATCAATAATGTTCATTCCCTTTCGTGTTTTTGAATATATCGCATAAACTGAAAGCCAGTCGCTGAAATCATATCCTGCTTTTATAAAGATCTGATCTGCATTCGGTCCGATGGGGTTTCCTAAGATCTCACCATATGCAGTATAAGTATTTTCAGGATAATAATGGGAATAAACATAGGGTCGGATTTTTGTATATTCAAAAATGAGAGAAAAATTACTAAATCCAAGCGGCTCATATATATATGTTCCCAGTTGATATGCTGTTTTATTCGAATACCTTTCAAAATTCTGCAAGTGAGAAAATATATCCTCATCAATAAAATATGTTCCCTGAAACTCAATATTTTTTATAAAATGCGTTTGGAACTCCAAGAAGAATATTCCATTATCTCTATCTTGAAGCGCCATTTCGACGCCTTTATAAAAAGTGAACGGAGTCAGATATCCTATTTCAATTCCCCGTTTTGCATAAATTACCCCTTCACCAATTCCGATATCAAATATATCCGGAAAGGAAAACCGCAACCTATGAGCTGCAAAGTATTTTGTAAAACGGTCATTTACATTATCATACAGATTACCAACCGTTGCAGCGTGAACAGAAGAAAAATTCAGTATTCCATAGTTAAAAGAAAACTTTATAAAATCCATATCTGGACCATTATTTGAAAGTACCAATGGATAACTATATCCAAAACCATATTTCATTGGTTCTCGTCCTATCTGAACTGCAAGATTCATATCCTCTGTTATTTCGCTATAAAATCTGAGATAACCCGAAAAGATATCATAACTATTAATATTATCTCTTGGTTTGTTATACAAATAACTGTACTTGATTTGTCTTTCGAGTATAGGAGAAAGACTGGTTGTGCCGCTTGCAGCTCCTTTCAAAAATTTCAGATTATATCCAAGTTTTCCGAATAATGTTCCTCCCAACCAGACTCCTCCATCAAATATCATAGAAGACCTTTTAGAATTCGGCTCGAATTCAGTAATTGCCCCTATGTGTCCTCCACCACTTAGATACAAGTTGTTTTCCCCTTTCCTAAACACATACAAATACTTCTCTTTATTAGAAAATATGTTTTCTATTCTCTTCATAAATTTTCCTCTGTTTCCGAAAATTATATCTGCCTTTTCAAAATCCGTGCTGTCTATTAAAAATTCTTCTTTATATTTTTTTAAGATTTTTCTCTCTGTATTACTTAACTCAAGAGATTTTTTATCAATCACATTAAGATATTTTTCGATTTCCCCCCTGGAAAGAACCGGATCATCATCATGTATATTTTCAATAATTTTTTTAACACTCATAGATTTCAAAAAGTCATACACGGGATTATTAATGCTGATATTGTCAACCTGAGGAAAAACATTGGTTGTAATTAACAATACAAAGAAAACACAAAGTACTCCTGTAAAACATATTTTACAGGCTGTGTGATGTATTAAAATCCGAAATATCTTTTTGGGCATCTTGAATTTAAATTTGTTTATATTCTTTCTGTCTTTCTGTTAATGTTTTTTATTGTTCTGTTAATGTGGAGTTTGTTCAGTTTCTCCAGCGAGAAAGGTATCTTTACTTTCCAGTTGTCATCATCAACAACCCCGGGCAGATTAATTCTGAAAGATTTATGTTTACTGTATGCTAAAAACTCTTCGTCAAGACACAGCCAATCCTGTAAAAGTTGTATCGAAAAAAAAGATGATGCCGAACAAATATTTAACAAAACTTTCTTTATAAATCCAACATCTACTTTAAAATCAGAATTAAGAGTATGTAATAACATCTCTTCTTCAGTCTTAAAATTTTTGTTTTTCACAGCCTCTTTTTTTTCCGGATTGTCTTCAAAAATAATAAAATACAAAAACTTTTTCTTTTCATCAAAGCT
>VGWA01000112.1 GCA_016873795.1 Ignavibacteria bacterium | reverse complement strand
TACATTATTGATTTTATTCTCGAGTCCCTCGGATTTAATATTGCTGTCCAGATAAGATTTTACTTTATTTTCATGACCTGAAATGATTCTGACAGCATACCATCTGAAATCCGTTTTTTCTTCCGTCTCTGTAATTTCAGTCTTTTCAGTTTCAATATTTTTTTCTTCTTTTTTCAATCTAAACTATTTGTTACCTCCAAAGAATATTTGCACTAATATTTCACTTATACCTTTATCGATTAACCATACAAAACCCGAGAAAATAATCATAGTAATAACAACAATAAGAGTAGAATCTTTGAGTTCCTGTTTTTTGGGCCAGCTTACTTTTCTCATTTCTCTGTAAGTGTCCACAAAAAAGTTAATTATTTTTTCTTTCATTAAAGAGTCAGTTAATTTCTGTTGCACGGGAGGAGGGACTCGAACCCCCAACCGACGGTTTTGGAGACCGCTACTCTACCAATTGAGCTACACCCGTTTGTATTATTTATTTAAAAAATCCTGTATATCACTTTTCAATATTTACTCATTTATTTATTGTAAATTTTTGAGCAAACCGGAGTTTTTAAAATGACTAATGATACAGGTAATTTAAGAATTACAAAGAACATTCAAATTTTTTGAGCTGATGACCGGGATTGAACCGGTGACCTCTTCCTTACCAAGGAAGTGCTCTACCAACTGAGCTACATCAGCATATAATTGGAGCGGGAGACGGGGCTCGAACCCGCGACCAACAGCTTGGAAGGCTGTGACTCTACCAACTGAGTTACTCCCGCAATTAAAGTCGTTACCAGCTTTCACTAACATCGTGGGTAGGGAAGGATTCGAACCTCCGAAGGCCATAGCCGTCAGATTTACAGTCTGATGCGTTTAACCACTTCGCTACCTACCCAAAAATATTCACATGCTTCTAAAAATTACATAAAACAAAAATATAATCTAATACAAACTTTAAATTTAACAATAATTTATATTTTATTCAATATAAAAATAGAGTAATTTTAAAAGAACTTACTGTCCCAGATATGCTTTTAATGCCTTACTTCTCGATGCTTGTCTTAATCTTCGAATTGCTTTTTCTTTTATTTGTCTGACTCTTTCACGTGTTAATTTATACTTATCTCCTATTTCCTCCAGCGTAAGAGGGTTTTCCTTTTCAAGTCCGTAATATAATTTTACGACTTCTTTTTCTCTTTGTGACAGGGTATCAAGTGCTCTTTCTATTTCAATTCTCAGGGAGTCTTTAAGCAAATTAGCATCCGGCATTCTTTCTGCTTTATCGGGCATTATATCAATCAATTTAGTATCTTCTCCGTGAATACTCGGTGCATCCATCGATATATGTCCTCCGGAATTTTTTAGTGTTTCCTGTACCTCATAAATGCTCATATCGAGTTCTTCCGCTATTTCCAATACATTAGGAGTTCTCTCATTCTTTTGTTCAAGTTCACTCACAATTTTGGAAATTTTACTTTTTTGTTGTACTATATTCAGAGGAAGTCTTACTACTCTTGATTGTTCTGCAAGTGATTGTAAAATGGATTGTCTAATCCACCAAACTGCATAAGAAATAAATTTAAAACCTCTTGTTTCGTCGAATTTTTTAGCTGCTTTTATCAGCCCGAGGTTTCCCTCGTTGATTAAATCATTAAGGGAAAGACCCTGATTTTGATATTGTTTTGCAACACTAACAACAAATCTAAGATTTGCTTTTACAAGCATATCAAGAGCTTTCTTCTCACCCTTTTTAATTCTTTTTGCACATTCTATTTCTTCATCCACAGACAAAGGTGTTGTTTTGCTTATTTCCCTTAAATATATATCCGTGGACTGGTTTTCCCTGCTTGTATATTGTTTGCCTAATTTCATATTATAAGTTAAATGTGAAGTTTAAAGATTTTACAAAAAATCATCTACGAACAATTCTTATAACAACAAATATCAGAAATATGTTTCAAAAAATCATTAACTTTGTTCTGCTCCGAGGAAATCAATTTTATCGTCTTTGTGCAATCTCACTATTGCTTTTTTTCTGTCAGCTGTATAGCCCGTAAACCTGCCGCGTCTCGTAAACTGTGTTTTTTGTTTTCCTTTTTTTATACTGGTTTTTACGTCCAATACTCTTACCTTGAATTTCTTTTCAACTGCTTTTGCTATTTCAATTTTGTTTGCTTCTCTTGCTACTTCAAAAGCATATTGATTTTGCTCTTGCAGAATGGTACTTTTTTCCGTTACCAGTGGTTTATATAAAATTACTTTCATTATTTACTGTTCTTATTAATTTTTATTGTTGTAAACTATTACAGAGGTTTTTAACGGCTGATTCCTGAATGAGGATAATTTTATTATTCAGTAAATCATAAGTTGCCGCTTTATCCGATATCATAATACTGACATTTGGCAGATTTCTTCCCGATAAATATACGTTGTCCTCTTTTTTAGGAAGAAGTAACAAAGTTTTGTATTTATCAATATCAAAAGCTTTAAGGATAGAGAGAAAGTCACTCGTTTTTGGCTCATTAAAAGAAAAATCCTCAATAATCTTTATTTGATCTTCTTTTGCTTTTAAGCTCAGAGCACTTTTTCTCGCAAGTTTTGCAGCTTTTTTAGGAAGAGTAATTGTATATTTATGAGGTTTTGGTCCGAATATTGTTCCGCCTCCTACCATCAGCGGAGACCTGCTTGTTCCCTGCCTTGCTCTTCCCGTACCTTTTTGCCGGAAAGGTTTTCTTCCACCGCCTCTTACTTCATTTCTCTCTTTAGTTTTGTGAGTTCCCTGTCTACGGTTAGCCAAATACATCCTAACAGCCTGGTATATCAGATGTGTGTTAGGTTCTATATTAAATATTTCATCAGGTAAATTAATTTTCTTACCGCTATCTGTTCCGTCTGTTTTATATACTATTAATTCCATGTTTAATTTTTATAAATTTCTATAATACCTGTTTTCGCACCAGGAATCGCTCCTTTAATCAATATTAAATTTGTGTCAGGAATAACTTTAATAATTTTCAGATTTCTAACCGTCACTTTTTCGCCTCCGGTTCTTCCGGCCATTTTCTGCCCTTTCCAGACCCTGGAAGGATACGAACTTGCTCCAATTGAACCGGGTGCTCTTTCTCTGTCGCTTTGTCCGTGTGTCCTTACTCCGCCGGCAAAATTATGTCTTTTTATAACACCCTGAAATCCTTTGCCTTTTGACATTCCGGTAACCTTTACCTTATCCCCTGCCTGAAAAATATCGACACTGATTTTATCTCCTTCTTTCAAATTTTCCACAGGAAAATTTCTCATTTCTTTAAGATATTTAAGAGGTGCAATATTTAATTTTTTAAATCTGCCTCTTTCAGGATTATTAATCTTTCTTTCGTGAATCATATCAAAACCGAGCTGAACAGAGTCATATCCGTCTTTACTTTTGGTTTTGATTTGAGTTATATTGCAGGGACCAGCTTCAATAACTGTACAAGGGATAGCATTCCCGTTTTCTTCAAAATAAGTTGTCATCCCTATTTTCTTACCTAAAATTCCTAACATAATATAAAAAATTTAACCTAAAATTATAATTATTATTTAATATAAATTGATTATCTGCCTGCAAAGGCAGGGTAATATTTCTTTCTTTATTAAAGAACAAAATCTTAAGACCAGTATAATTTATACTTTTATTTCAATGTCTACACCGCCGGGCGGATCAAGCTGGGTCAATGCATCCACAGTTTTTTTCGTCGAATTTAGAATATCTATCAGCCTTTTATGTGCTCTTGTTTCAAATTGTTCACGTGATTTTTTATCAACATGCGGCGATCTGAGTACGGTATATACATTTTTTTTAGTCGGTAAAGGTATAGGTCCGCTTACAATAGCACCGGTTGATTTAACAGTTTTTATAATTCTTTCAGTCCACTTATCAAGCAGTAAATGGTCATAAGATTTTAACTTTATTCTGATTTTTTGTGTAGCCAAATTAATCCTGTTTAATGTTTATCTAATATCCCTTAATAAAGGGACTATTTTCTAATAATATTTATTCTAATATCTTAGTAACAACACCAGAACCTACGGTTCTTCCGCCTTCTCTTATGGCAAATTTAAGTTTTTCTTCCATTGCTATAGGAGAAATAAGTTCTATAATTAATCTTTCCACGTTATCACCGGGCATAACCATATCTACTCCTTCGGGAAGTTTTACAACACCCGTAACATCAGTTGTTCGGAAATAGAATTGCGGTCTGTAATTCGTTGAAAACGGGGTATGTCTTCCGCCTTCGTCTTTAGACAAAACATATACCTGAGCTTCGAATTTGGTATGCGGTGTTACAGAATTAGGTTTAGCTATGACCATTCCTCTTTCAATTTCTTTTTTATCGATACCTCTCAACAATAATCCGCAGTTAAAACCAGCAACAGCTTCAGTCAATTCTTTATTAAACATTTCAGCACCTGTAACAACCGTTTTTTTATGTTGTCCAAGTCCGATAAGTTCAACTTCGTCGCCGATTTTCACTCTGCCTCTTTCTACTCTTCCCGTAGCAACAGTTCCGCGTCCTGTAATAGAGAAAACGTCTTCAACAGGCATTAGAAACGGTTTATCTGCGTCTCTTACCGGTTCAGGAATATAGCTATCAACCGCATCGAGCAGGTCCCAAACGCATTTAAAACGTTCGTCGTCTAAAGGAATTTTCTCATCCAGTCCAGCTTCCATAGCTTTCAGAGCACTTCCTCTTATGATAGGAATTTCATCTCCCGGAAATTCATATTTATTTAACAGTTCTCTGAGTTCGATTTCCACGAGTTCAAGTAATTCAGGATCTGCGGCGTCGACTTTGTTAAGAAATACCACAATAGCCGGTACACCGACCTGCCTTGCCAAGAGGATATGTTCTCTTGTTTGAGGCATAGGACCATCTGTCGCTGCAACGACAAGAATAGAACCATCCATTTGTGCGGCACCCGTTATCATATTTTTGATATAATCGGCATGACCGGGGCAATCGACGTGTGCATAATGTCTCTTGTCGGTTGAATACTCGACGTGAGCAGTTGCAATTGTGATACCTCTTGCTTTTTCTTCCGGAGCTTTGTCAATTTCATCAAATTTTTTAACTTTTGACAAACCTTTCCTAGAAAGAGCCATTGTAATAGCAGCAGTTAATGTTGTCTTACCATGGTCAACGTGTCCAATCGTTCCGATGTTCACGTGTGGTTTACTGACATCATATTTTTCTTTTGCCATTTATTTATCTCCTTTGTTATTTAGTTAATAAAATTTCTTTAATAAAGAACATTCAGTGGGTCAGGGAGGACTTGAACCTCCCACCTCGTGCTTATAAGGCACGCGCTCTAACCAACTGAGCTACTGACCCCAATATTTCCCTCCTACTCCTTGGACAACTTGTTTAGAAACAAGTTCCGGAACTCTATCATAACGAGAATACTGCATTGTATATATCGCCCGTCCTTGTGTCATCGAACGAAGACTCGTTGCATAACCGAACATTTCCGATAGAGGAACCGTTGCTTTAATGACTTCGGCATCGCTTCTTTGAGATAATCCCTCAATTTTTCCGCGCCTTGAAGTCAGGTCGCCGATAACATCACCCATATATTCATTTGGAGTCACAACTTCAACTTCCATAATCGGTTCCATAATAACAGGATTCGCTTTTCTGGCAGCTTCTTTAAAGGCAATAGAGCCTGCAATTTTAAATGCCATTTCAGATGAATCGACATCATGAAAAGAACCATCAATCAGTTTTACTTTTACATCTTCTATCGGATATCCTGCCATAATACCTGTTTTCATTGCTTCCTGAATTCCGTTTGAGACAGAGGGAATATATTCTCTGGGAATTACTCCGCCTGTTATTGCATTCTCAAATATATAACCTTTTCCTTTTTCATTTGGTTCTACAATTATAACAACATGTCCATATTGTCCCTTTCCTCCTGTTTGTTTAATAAACTTTCCCTCCTGTTTCACCGTTTCAGTCAATGCTTCTTTATAGGAAACCTGAGGTTTTCCTATGTTAGCATCCAGTTTAAATTCTCTTTTCAATCTGTCAATAATTATCTCCAGATGAAGTTCTCCCATACCTGATATTAATGTCTGGGCTGTATCTTCGTTTACTGAAACACGGAAAGTAGGATCTTCATCCGACAATTTAGACAATGATTCCGCCAACTTATCTTCATCGGCTTTTGTTTTAGGTTCAATAGCTATCTGGATAACCGGTTCGGGAAAGGTAATTTTTTCAAGAACAATCGGGTCAGATTTATCACATAATGTATCGCCTGTTTTTGTAAATTTAAAGCTTACAGCCGCCGCAATATCTCCGCAGAAAACTTCCTGTATATCTTCTCTGTAATTCGCATGCATCTGAAGAATTCGACCCAATCTTTCGGTTTTCCCCGAAACTGAATTAAATATTTGTGTTCCTGCTTTAGCCTTTCCGGAATATACACGAAAGTAAGTTAATTTGCCCACAAACGGATCAGTTACGATTTTAAAAGCAAGAGCTGTAAATTTTTCATCATCGGATATTTTTCTTTCCACAACATCATCACTATGTACGTGATGACCTCTTATATTACTCATATCAGAGGGTGATGGTAATAAATCCACTATTTTGTCGAGTAAATTTTGAATTCCTTTATTCTTGAAAGACGAACCGCACAAAACGGGAATTATTTTAACATTCAGTGTTGCACTACGGAGCGCTTTAATTATTTCTTCACTGGTAATTTTTTTCCCTTCAAGAAACTTAACAAGTAATTTATCGTCTATATCGGATACAGCTTCAAGTA
>VGWA01000111.1 GCA_016873795.1 Ignavibacteria bacterium | reverse complement strand
ATAATAATGAACATCGAAATCATATATTATATTATCCGTGTACAGTTCCCGCTCCAGCAGTTTCAGAAGTATTTTTTTCGATTTTTTATAATCTTTGTATATTTCGTAGTTAATTTTTGCAATTTTTACATAAGGTTCAGTTGCCATTGAATCTATCTTTATTGCTTTTTGATATTGTATTATTGCGCTGTCATACTTATTCATATTCTCGTAAACAATACCTAATTGAATATAAGGAATAATATCGTTAGGATCATTTTTAATCATCTTATTGTAAAATTGAAGAGCCTTATCATAAGATTTAGATGTTATATATGCATGAGCAAGAGAGGATGATAATGTATTAATGAGACTGTCAGAGTCAAACTTTTCCCTGATTTCCATATACAAATTTTCAGCTTTATGAAAATTATCTGTATTCACATACAAACGCAGAAGATTCTGATATATATCGAATGTGTCCGGTTTAATTTCCATACACTTTTTATAGTGGTATTCCGCTCTTGAAAAGTTTATTTTGTTTATTGAATCCTGTTTGATTACAAAACTGTCTATAGTCTTCATAGTATCAGCCTGGCGTGTATATGTCCAGTTATATATCAGTTTAGAGGCATAATTTTCCGCATTTTTGAAATTCGTATTAAAGAGAATATTTATTTTCTTTATTTTATATTCCTCATTACTGTCTATATCGGCAAGATTTATTTTTTCTATTAATTTTTTCAATACATTTATTCCGATTGCAAAATTAAGATTTCCATAATAACCGTAAGTATACGTTGTTATCCCGATTACTTTTCCTTTATTGTTAAAAAGTGCACCGCCGCTGTTTCCGGGTGAAATTGCAGCCGTCATTTGTATTACTCTGTCAAATGTCCTCTCGACAATTGAATAATCATACGGGTCGTTAAATTTTACATTTTCGTTATCCCGTATTGCGGCAATTATACCTTCAGAAATTGTATATTCAAAGCCAAGCGGACTTCCGACAGCGTAAACGACCTGTCCCTGTTTAAGATTGTCGGAATCGTCAAACTGTATTGTAGAAAATTCACTTTCCGAAGAATCAATAATTTTAAGGATTGCCAAATCATTTTTATCTTCCACGTATATCAATTCCGCATTATAAAAAGTACCATTGCTTGTCTTGATAAAGATACTGTCTTTACCGGAAACCACATGAAAATTTGTGGCTGCCAGTCCGCGCTTATCAAATATTATTCCGCTTCCGCTTAATATAATAGTGTCTTTATCCGAATATGAATAATAATCGGAATATGCGGAACTAAAATACCAGACAGAAATCAAAGATGATTTATTGGAGTCAATTATCTGTTCTACCGTAAATTCATCTCCGTTTATCAAATCATATTGTGCATAAGATATACGAAGTAATGAAAAAAGAATAATTATTACAGATATTAAAAATTTTATTTCCCGCTCCATTTTGGTTTACGTTTTTCCATAAAAGCTTTTATTCCTTCTTTTTTATCGTCGGAATCAAAAAGCAGATAAAAGTTTCTTCTTTCAAGCAATATACCTGTTTCGAGATGCGTTTCATATGCTAAATTAACCGACTCCTTTGCAAGTTGTACAGCTAAAGGTGGTTTAGAACATATTTCCCCGGCTATTTCAATTGATTTATCGAGATAATCATCTTCACCTGTTACTTTTGATACCAGACCTACTTGATACATTTCTTCCGCAGTAAACGTTTTAGCGGTCAGAATCATTTCCATTGTTTTACTTTTTCCTATTACTCTCGCCAGTCTTTGTGTTGCGCCTGCACCGGGTATCATTCCTAAATTTATTTCCGGCTGTCCGAATACAGCAGATTTAGATGATATTATTATATCACACATCATTGCAAGTTCGCATCCTCCTCCCAAAGCAAAACCGCTTACGGCTGCAATAATCGGTTTACGGATTTTTTTAATTCTGTCCCATACGGCTAACTGGTTTCTCGTGTATAATTCTACAACACCGATATCCGAAAATTCCTTAATATCAGCTCCGGCTGCAAAGGATTTTTTATCTCCGGTTATTATAAAACATCCGAAATTATCTTTTCTGTCGTAAGTTTCAAGTACTTCCGTCAGTTCCTCCATCAATTTGATATTAAGAGCATTCCTGACTTCAGGGCGATTGATTATTATAATTAAGATATTCAGGCTTTCAGGATTCTGATATTCCTGGAGGATAATATGATTATATTTAACTTTTTCCATTTTTTTTTGATAAGAAATTTACTGACATTGATTTTTAATACAATGTAATTACACATAACATTCAACAATCGGAAAATCAGGCAAGTGATAATTATAAGTTTATATTGTTAAAAATCAGTAAATTTAATTAAATAATACAAGATGTGTTCAGGCAGACTCTAAAAAAATACAATGAATCACGAATATAATGTAAGCGAAAAATAGACTTTTAAAGTTCGTTATAAAATATTAATTTATAATTATTAAACTAACAATATTTAATAAGTCAATTTAGGGTATGGGAATACCAAGATTTGGCTACGGCTGCTACAGAGTGGAAAATAAAAACAAGCAGCATTTCGAGAGTTTATACAAGGCTGTAACAAACGGAATAACACTTATAGAAACTTCCGCAAATTATTCAAACGGAGGCAGTGAAATATTAGCTGGAGATGTATTAACCGAACTGTTACTGACGGATAAAATCAAGAGAGAAGAAATAACAATAATAACAAAAGGCGGATACATACAAGGACAAAACTTTACGCTTGTACAAAAGAAGAAAGAACAAGGTAAGTCATTTCCGGCGGTGGTTGAATTCGAAAAAAATCTATGGCACTGCATACATCCGGATTTCCTGGAAGACCAGATAGAAAGACAGCTGTCAAGACTGAATCAGATACCTGAAGAAGGGGGATACATCGATGTTTATTTGCTTCACAATCCCGAATACTATCTTAAGTCCGCAAAAAAAAATCAGGAACATTACAGCACGGCAAAGGAAGAATATTACAAAAGAATAAAAAAAGCATTTGAATTCCTCGAAGAAAAAGTTGCCAAAGGAGTAATAAAACATTACGGTATTTCATCCAATACTTTTCCGCTACAATCAAATAAATATGATTTTACTTCGCTCAGCAAAATATATGAGACGGCAAACGATATAAGCGCAAGTAATCATTTCAAATATATTGAATTTCCGTTTAACTTCATTGAATTCGAAGCACAAGAGGAAAAGAATCAGGATGGAAATTCAAGTACATTACTGAAATATTCGGAGAATAAAAAAATCAACACTTTAGCCAACAGACCTCTGAATGCTGTAAGCACGAAGGGTTTACTCAGATTAACCGAGTTTGCAAGAGGTGAATTTTCCGAGGCGCAATTCAATGAATTAACGGATACAGCACTTGTTCATGAGAAAGAAATATGCGACATTCTTATACCGATGAATATAGCTGATGAAGAGTCAATTAAAAAGCTCAGGAATCTTTCCTCATTTGCGAGAACAATCAAATCAAAATATAAAAGTTTCGGTTCAATAGAATACTTAAGCGATATTTCCGAAAATTATTTTACTCCAAGGTTAAAATATCTCAGAGATTTCACGGAAGATAATTTTGATGAAGACTCTCTACCGAAACTCAGGAATTATTTATCGATTATTAATGAACTGATAGAAAGAATGAAAATATATTACGGAAATAAAACCGAAAAAAGGAGCGATTTCCTGAATAGAATTATCGACGAACATACGGATGAAATTTATCATAGACTCACATTAGCACAAAAAACCTTGTTAATATTAAGTTCCGTTGAAGGGGTCAGCTGTGTATTATGCGGAATGAGGAAAGTAAAATACGTCGACGAAGTCACAGAACTTTTAAAGTTTGAAAAGATAAAAAATGCAGAGGAGATTATCAGAAAAATCAATTCAGAACTTTCGAAATACGGTATTACAAGCATCAATCTGTAATGGGGTTAAGTCTTAGATATAAAATATTGGTTGTATTTACATTAATTGCAATATCACTGCTTCTGATAATTTTTACAAAAAAAACGGCAGATACAGACGATACATTAAAATTGAAAATTGAAGAGCCGCCAAAACAAACGGCGGATTTATCAAATATAAAACTAAATCTGTCTGCAGAAATAGATTCTGTATTATACAGTTACGGGATAAAAAAGGAGTGGATAAAAAATAAAAATTTAAATGTCCCTTCTTCAAAAGACAGCCAGAAGAAAAAAGAGAAAGTAAAACAATCCGATGTTCAATTAAAATCCGATTTATGGTTCGACAAAGAAATAATTCTCCCGACTGATATTCCTCAGGCAGAGTTAAATCTGAGTATAACACACTTATTAAACTCCAAAGCATTGAATTCAACGGTGCGGGAAGATGCAAAAACAAGAAATTTAAGTATTGATATATTTGCTGTTTCGGACAGCACAAAAAAGATCACAGCAAAAATGAAATTCACCACTTCCGCGGAAATTAACAGAGAAGAAATAACAGTATGTATAATCATAGACAACATTGAAAACCGCTCAAAGGAGGAAAGAGAAAAAATATTGAGGTTTCCGGACAGATTTTCAATACTGATGCCAACAAATATCGAGAATGCGGAAGTGCAGAATGAAATTAAGGACTCGAAGAAAGACTTTTTAATAGAATTAACAGTAGGTTCCGAGAAAGACGAGACGGCAGATTTAGCCACTTATATGAGAGAAAAAGACTGGAAAGCAAAGGTAAAATCTTACTATTATGAATTTTCGAAAGCAAGCGGAATTATATTGTTGAATCCGTCAAAAGAGTATTTGTTCGAAAACAATATAAGAAACGAGTTTCAGAAACTCGGAATGAATATACTCACCGAATCATTATATGATTATTTCAGAACAACTTTATCTGACAGTACAAAGATATCTGTTTTATTAAAAGAGATAACCGAAAAGGCAAAGAAAACAAACAAACCGATTATTTACATTTCTGAATTTACTTTCACCGAGTTTGAAATATTCGCAAACGAAATAATACCTTTAAAAAGAAAAGGTTACAAATTTATCAACTATTCGGATTATTTAAAGAAAGCAACGCTGATTCAAGAAAACAAAACACAGGAAAGACAGGATAAATGACACACAGTGACAGAATGAAAATTGCTTTAAATGAAGCATACAGAGCGTATGACAACAACGAAATTCCCGTCGGCTGCGTAATATTTTACCAAAACAGGATAATAGCAAAGACGTACAATCAGGTAGAAACTTTGAAAGATACGACGGCACACTCCGAAATACTCGCAATAACCGCAGCAAGTGAGAATATCGGCACAAAATTTCTTAACGGATGTTCGATGTACGTCACTCTCGAGCCCTGCCCGATGTGTGCGGGAGCAATAATTCTTTCAAGAGTCGAAAATCTTTATTTCGGAGCTTACGACAATAAATCAGGAGCCTGCGGCAGCGTGATTAATATCACGAACAACAAAAACTTAAATTACCGCTGTAAAACATACGGAGGGATACTCGATACCGAGTGTTCGGAAATATTGCAGGCATATTTTAAAATGAAAAGGATAGGTGATTATTTTACGGCAAAGAAAATCTCGCGAAAAAAATAATCATTAATATATATTTTCATTTTATAAAACCCCTCTTTTAAAAAATTTGTATTTAAAAAAACCGTACTATTTCCTTCCTCAAATACACCGGCATTAATTTCCGCTTTTTTCACTCCGTATAAATTCTCAAATATTATTTTCAAAACAGAGGATTTATCAAAGTAAAAATTAAATTTCGAAGTAGCAGGAAAATATTCTGCTTCAAAAGCATAATCGGGTTTTATAATATGCAGATTGTACGAATCGGCAGATTTACTCAGTTTATCGGAAATTAAAGGGATTTCATCTTTCTGAATGCCAAGCCATAATCTATTATCCTGTAAATGCTGATGACGGTTTCCTTTACTTCCGTGCACAAGGTTTTTCAGAAAAAGTTCCCGTGATATCCGTTCGATATTTTCTATGTCATTTTTAGTATAGAAGACAAGGTCTGCCGCAAGTCCAATCAAATGAGGAGAAATATCCACGTCAGTCCACTTTCTTCTCAAATACAATTGTTGTTCGTCATAAGTACGAAATGCATCCGTAATTTTTGCATCTTTGTTAACATCTTTAAGAATAAATAAATACTTGATTAAGAATACAGGATGGATATAAGGAACAGTTTTATTATTAAAAGAAAGAAAGCTGAAATAGAAGTTAACCAGCGGATATACATCCGAATTTTTTTTTACGTAAATAAAATTGCTTTTTCCGATGTAATAATTATTATTCTTATAATTAAAAACCACAAAGTGAAAATCGGGTTCCTGTTCATTAATAACAAGAAAAGCAGAGAGAAATTTCTTGTTATCCGTCCAGATAAACTTGCAATTGGGAGCAATTTCAAAATTTTCTTTCAGTTTAACATTTCCGGCAGAGACGTTGATACTAATAAATAATATGAACAGGAAGGAAACAAACAAACTATTTCTCATCAAATCCCCTTTCAAAAAAATCGATCATCTCTTTAGCGAGTTCATGCTCATCTTCACCGTCGAATCTCAAAAGAAGTTTAGAGCCCTGTTCTGCTGCGAGAGTCATCACCCCGATAATGCTTTTTCCGTTTATTTCGAATCCGTTTTTTGAAATAAAAAAATTTGCCTTATACTTAGCGGCAATTTTTACAATTGTCGAAGCCGGTCTTGTATGCATGCCAGCCTTGTTGACTATTGTGACTTCTTTCTCTATCATCTGTCTAAGAGTTCCTACTTAAAAGCATCTGAGAAAACCATTTTAACATTTCAACTCCGTTTTCATTTGTAAGTTTCGCCAAATTGTATTCCGCAATGTCGGTATAT
>VGWA01000110.1 GCA_016873795.1 Ignavibacteria bacterium | reverse complement strand
CTCAATTATTCCAATCTGTCTCAATTATCTCCCGGATAATAAAGACTTTATTCCTCCTATTGGTCTGAAAGAAGGTCTTAGGAAGTATTTTTTGAATTATATACCGGTAAATTATTCCGAACTTAACACACTTTCAGATATTAAAAAATACTACAGTGCGCTCTCCCGGGAGTATGGTTATAGCGTTGATGAACCCGAGATGTTGCTTGTTCGTAAAAGCGATGACCTGCAGGACAAGGGAGATTTCGTCGAAGCAAGAGAAATTCTTAATTATATGCTTTTGAAGAATCCAAATTCTTTAGATGCACTTTTCAGAATGGCTAATTTACACAGGATGACCGGGGAATATGATGAAGCGATAACTTACTATGATAAATTCCTCCGGATAAGAAAAGAGCCGTTTCTGGAACAACAGCTTCAGGCATTGCTGAATTTCAAAAAGGAATCTGCGGTTTATGTCTTGGAACCAATCCTGAACACCATGGGTATTGAAGCGATGTTAGTAAAATTTCGTGAACTTAAAATCGATCCGGATCATACGAGAGTGTTCAGTGAAGCAGAATTTAATTTCTGGGGATATCGGTTATTGCAAAGAGGTGAAATTGAAAAAGCGTTGGAAGTATTTAAATTGAATGCAGATCTCTATCCAGAATCCGCTAACGTGTACGATAGTCTGGGGGAAGCTTAATGAAAAGCGGAGACACATTGAACGCGATTAGGAATTATGAAAAATCGTTGGAGTTGAATCCAAATAATGAGAATGCTAAAAAGATGCCTGAACAACTGAAAGAGCAATAAATATGAATTAGATTAGCAAAAATCATTAATGAATTTGGGCAGAAGAAAAAAATTATCAAAGAAAAAATCAAAACGAAAAAAATAATTCTTATCGGCTGTCTGCTGCTGATAGGTACTTTATGTGCTCAGGATAAGAAAACTGATACATGGAGAGATGATTTGGACTATGTTGTCCAAAGAATTGAGATTATGCATCCTGATCCTTATGCCTTTTGTCCCAGGGAAGAATTTTATAAATCAAAAGAAGAACTGTATAATAAAATCCCTGACCTGAGCGAGGTGGAAATAGTAATATCTATCTCAGAACTATTGGCACTTCTAAATGACGGTCATACACGCTGGGCTTTTGAAAAATCTGATCCCCGATGGCTGAATCAGACATTCCACTTACTGCCAATCATCTTATACCCGTTTGAAGACGGAACTTTTATCATGGCAAGTATTCCGCAGTACAAAGAATTAGTCGGCAGCAAGGTAATACAGATTGGTAAGATGCCCATAGCCGAAGTTCAGACGAAACTCGGAAAAATCTGGAGTCACGACAATAAATATGGAGAGAAGAAATTTCTTTATTATACATTAGGTATAGCGGAGATGTTGAAAAAAATAGGCGCCATACCTGACTTTAGTCCCGACTTTAGTGAGAACATCGGCAATATCGAATTAATATTGCAAAATGAAAAACACGAGGATGTTATAACTCAGGTAGCAACTGTTCCTTTTATGAGTATGGCTAAGTTTTTTGCCGGAGCCTGGTATCCGCTGGGAGACAGCGGACTCATCACAATCAATGAAACAGCCAAAAATCCTTTACCGTTATGGTTGAAAAATACAGATAAAAGCTTTTGGTTTGAATATGTTCCTGAAGAAAAAATGATGTTTCTGCAAATTAACTCGCTGAATTTTCCTCATAGCAAGACAGAAGAAAGTCCTTTCAATCTGTTATGTGCTCAATTTTTTGAAGCCCTCGATCAAAGCGCTGCCGAAAAACTTGTTATTGATATTCGAGCTAATAATGGCGGAAACCATGTGGAATTGCCTCTTTTGAAAGGAATTATTGCAAGACCTCATATCGACCGACAGGACAAATTATTCCTTATAACCGGTCGGGTGACATACTCAGCCGCAGTGCATTTTGCAACAGTCTTCAGAAGATACACTAATATTACTATCATCGGCGAACCGGCATCGGGTCGCCCAAATCACTACGGAGCTGTTAGAAGTTTTCAATTACCCAACCACCCTTATGTCCAATTCAATTGTTCAATAGATTACTATCAGGATTCGGAACCCTGTGATTTTAATATCATTAATGTTCCAGACATTGAGAAAAAAATTACAGTAGCTGACTATCAGAATAATATTGACCCGGTAATTGAATCTGTTAAAGATTACAACAAGATTATAAATTTTGTAAAATACATTAGCAGAGGAACTTAAAAATGAATATCTGATTGATGGACTGACAGGGTTTAAAAAAGTATACTATGATAAAAAGCAAACATTATTGAACAGTGGCTATAATCGGGAAAAATTCTTGATTGGATTATATGTTAAATTTTTATATCCAAATAAAAAACTCGAGCGACCTCTCAGACTATCTGGCTTTTGCCGCTGATGAGTGCCCCGAATCTGTAGATCTATGCTACTCCTTAGCAGTTCAACTTGAATCACAGGGATTATATGATAAAGCCGAAATGGAATACGCTCGTTGCCTTCTGCTTAATCCCGCTCACCATTATGCAAAGATGAAGTTGGGGTTGTTAAAGTTAAAAGGCGAATATAATAAATAAACGTATAACTGGTATAGTGTAACAGCAAATTTACAAAAGTAAAAATTATTTGAACGAATATCTCACATCCCACATCACGCATTCCACATCACTCATCTCTCTTTTCCCCTTGTTCCCGAAGTCCCCTTCCTGACTTTAGTTGCGAACAAAGATGAAATCACATCTCCCGCGTTTTAATGAGATAAATATTTTAAATAGAATAAATTTTTTGGAATGAGTATTTTAACATATTGACAGCAAAACGACAGAAAATATATTTTAAAAAACAACCGCCAAATAGCGTAAATACAAACATTACCCCCTATTTTGAAAGAAAGAACCGGATACAATATTGATAATGGAACCATTAATAAAACAAGAATTCATATTTCCAGTTGGATACGAAAAATTTCACAAAAAACAACTCTTTAATTTCCAGCTGAATCGACCTTTTTCTTTTGGATACGCCAGATTTGAAGACCTAAAAGAAGTTGGTTCAAGAATTAAATCCTTTAAAGACTGGAAAAGAGAAATGCTTAAACTGGCAGAAAAGGCAGTTTCTGAAGAAAGATATATAAATGCAATATTCTATTACAGAGCGGCAGAATTTTACACAAAATCAAACGACCCGGAAAAAAGTATTCTTTATAATAAATTTTCAGAATTATTTTACAAAACCTTTGAAAATGATGGAATTGAAAGACATCAAATTCCCTATGATAATTCATTTTTATCCGCAATTAGATTACCTTCTTCAAATGTAAATAAAAGAACAGTTGTTATACATGGTGGTTTTGACTCATTTATTGAAGAATTCTACTCCATGATGAAATATTTCTCAAATTTCGGATTTGAAGTAATTGGATTTGAAGGTCCTGGACAAGGAGCTGCATTAAGAAAATATGACCTTCCTATAACGATTGAATGGGAAAAACCAACAAAGGCAATTTTAGACCATTTCCAACTCGAAAATGTAACAATGATAGGTATTTCAATGGGTGGTTGGTTTTGTTTAAGAGCCGCAGCATTTGAAAACAGAATAAAACGAGTAATTGTAACAGGCCATGCAATAGACTACATGAAATGTATGCCTGTGATAATGCGTAAAATTCACATATGGTGCATGGAGCATTTGCCAAATTTTATGAACCGTATGGCAATAATGAAGTTTGAGAACAAAAATAATATGGCATCATGGGTTGTTGACCATTTAAAGTATATCACAAAGAAAAGTAAACCTATAGAAGCATTGGATTTGTACTTGCAGTTGAACGAAAAGAATATCCATTCTGAACTTGTGAAGCAAGACGTTTTAATTTTAACCGGCAAGAATGACCATTTTATTCCCTTTAAAATGCATGAAATGCAATTAAAAGCTTTGGTTAATGCAGAATCCGTTACTGGAAGAATATTCACAAAAGTTGAACACGCAGAGAATCATTGCCTGACAGGAAATTTTGAATTGGCTCTCAAAACAATGCATGAATGGATAGAAAGCAAATAAAAAACTGGTGGTAACAAAATGTAACAGCAATAAGGGTTTCAGTGGTAAATCAAGCGTTCTACCACGCTCAAACTTCGGTGTCGGCAGACAGGGAAGTAGCCCGCGCTCCCATAATAGCCACACCTCCAACCATTATTTTAATTGTCTCCCCCTCTGAAACAACCCTCCCTGATTATTATATGGCCTCGGCATTTCGTCGTAGATTTTACCCTCCGGTAATCTGCGTTTAGAATTTTTACTTACCCCTCCCAAATAATTTCTGTACTTTCCAAATCTTCCGGAGGTCTTTTTATTTTAAAATATTGTATTCAAAAATGTGCTTATTAATTTGTGTGGCTTTAACCTTTATGTTTTAATAGTGTTTGAGGTGTAATATTTTAGTTCAGGATTATTTTCAGAATTAAACTTATACTTTTCGGAATGATTTTTTCATTGATTTATTCTCAACAACAATAAATCTTATATTAGTATATGCCAAATATTTGATAATAAATTTACCCAATGCATATATTTGTTCGTTGTGTACTACCCTGATTGACAAGATTGCAATCGGGGGGATTAATAAACTTAAGGAGTAATAAATGATTTATTTAGTATTAGTAATTCTTATTAGTATGTCAATATCTGCATTATGTTCTCTTCTTGAGGCATGTCTGTTAAGCATGTCCCATAGTGATATTGCCAATATTTCATCTAACAAACCAAAATTGGGAATTATATGGAATAACTTTAAAAATAATATCCAAAAACCAATTGCTGTAATTTTAATTGTTAATACAATTTCTCATACAATAGGTGCTTCTCTATCGGGGGCACAGTTTGATGAACTGTATGGACCCAAATGGATTATTATTTTTTCTTTCATATTTTCGTTTGCAATGATACAATGGACTGAAATATTACCAAAAACTATAGGTGTTAGGTATAATAAAAAAATTGCTCTAGTCGGTACCGTTCCGTTAATATTTTTAATTAGATTATTTACACCCCTGGTTAAATTAATCGAATTGTTAAATAAACCGTTTGTCGGTAAAATTAGAGAAACAACTTACTTTGATGCGATAAAAGAAATATCTATCTTATCACATTATGCATTTCTAAATAATCTTATTAGTAAAGACCAGGAACAAATTATCTCCCGTACAATTGGATTAACAAAGAAGAAAGCAAAAGATATTATGATTCCAAAAAGTGAAATTAAAACACTGAATGACCGGATGTCAATGATGGAAGCTCTTATTGAAGCTCGAATTCATAATCACACGAGATATCCATTGGTAAATCATTTGAATACTAATGAAATTATCGGGTATATCAATGTTAAAGATATTGTAAGTGCTTTACAGCTCAATCCCGATAATCCTTCACTAAGAGGTATATCTAGACCTTTAATGTCGTTTTATGAAGATGATAATTTTTCATTGTTATTCAAAAAATTGACTCAGAATCATCAACATATTGCTGTTGTTAAAAATGAGATTCATGAAATTACGGGATTGGTAACCCTTGAGGATATTATAGAAGAAATTATTGGAGAAATAGAAGATGAATATGATAAACTTCCGTTATATTTTTACCCTATAACAAAAACTCGATACATAATCAGCGGTGGTGTTACAATTAAACAACTCAACGAAAAGCTTTCTTTAAACTTTACTTATTCTGATTTATCAATAAATGATTGGATTAAGAAACAATATGGTCCGAATCAAAAATCAGGAAATAAATACTATAATAGTGGTATTACTTTTATAATAAAAAAAATTACCAGAACAAAAATAAGCGAATTAATAATCGAAAAGAATAATTCTTTTTCTTAAAACAGGTACTGTATATCTGTGTACTCGCCTGTTTTCTCTGTAATGCTGTTCTCTTCTCCCCCTGTGTTATGTTTTTTATGACCTCTGAACACCGCTGTTACTTCGTATAAGTACAGAAAAAATTAGAACAACCTTTGTGAAAAAACACATAGCAAAATACTAGTGCATTGTGTATATTTGTTCGTTATGCAATATGTTAACCTGTTTAGTTAAATTTATTTACCGATGGTTAATGAAATTAATTATTTTGGTGATTAAATATGAAAAGAAAAATACTAACATTTATTCTTGCAGGTTTATGGATAAGTTTATCGGAATTTGTTAGAAATGAATTGCTTTTTAAAACTTATTGGATAGAAAAACATGAAAGCCTTGGTATACAATTCCCGTCTTCAACATTAAATAATATAGCTTGGGGTGTCTGGAGTTTTTTAGTTGCAGCGTTAATAGTTTATCTGTCCGCAAAATTAAAAAAACCGGAAAATATTATTGTTTCTTGGCTGTTTGCATTTGTTTTAATGTGGTTTGTAATTGGAAATATGAATGTCTTACCGTTTAAATTACTTATTTTTGCCATACCACTAATCCTGATTGAAGTAGTTGTTGCAGTACTGATATGCCAAAAATTTTCGAAAATAAAAGCAACAGTCATTTCAAATGTTTTTAAAAACATACAGCATATCGTACTTAATCACTAAAAGTAACCGCTGTTTCCACTGCCTGTTCTTTTGTTATGCCCAAAAAGGAGAAAATAATATGTATAAAATAAAAAAGTTGTTTTTGCCTCTCTTTGTTTCAATTATTATTTTTTCACATTGTCTTTATGGACAATCACAAGAAGATACATTGCAAAAAGTATATAGGTACTGCTATGTAATCAAATCTAAAGTTTGGTATAAGAATCAGGAGAAATTATGGGGATTTGAAATAGTAAAAAATCCGCATAATGAAGATGCATAGTACAACTACTTTTTTGCAGCCAGATACGGATGGGTAAATGTTGAAGGACAAACGAATACCAGGGAAGCACTAATGGATTCAATCTATAATGAAATGGGAAAGGCTATCCCGAATTCCCGGGTATATCATTATATACATTACTATAACGATGCTACTGATTTTTCCCATCTCGAAAAAGCTTATCAAATTAACCCCGGTAAACCCGATTTATATTGGGAATTCATAAAAGAATATATACTGACGGG
>VGWA01000109.1 GCA_016873795.1 Ignavibacteria bacterium | reverse complement strand
AATAACAAAAGCCACTTTTACCTCACTTCGCAAAAACTCCGGTATCCTGCCGGGAAAAAAGGGTAAAACCGGCTTGCCAAAAATTCGTAAGGAGAAAAATAATGTTCAATGTACAAATTGAAGACTTACTGGTTGCAGGTGCTCATTTCGGTCATCTGACAAGAAGATGGGATCCAAAAATGAAAAGATACATTTTTATGGAAAGGAACGGTGTTCATATTATTGATTTAAAGAAAACATTGCAAATGCTGGAAGAAGCCTGTAACTCGGTAACAAAAATTGCTGCCGAAGGCAAAAAAATGCTCTTTGTCGGTACAAAAAAACAAGCAAAAGCAATAATTAAAGAACATGCTGAAAGATGTGATTCGTTCTATGTTAGTGAAAGATGGCTCGGCGGTATGCTGACAAATTTTAATACTGTTCGGAAAAGCATCAAGAAACTGACTAATCTTCAAAAACTTGAAACCGAAGGCTCAATCGACCAGTTTGTCAAAAAAGAACGTTTGAAAATGATGAGAGAAAAAGAAAAACTTGAAAAGGTTCTCAACGGCATCGTAAATATGATAAAATTACCCGGTGCAATTTTTCTTGTCGATATTAAAAAAGAACATATCGCAATTGAGGAAGCAAGGAAACTTAATATTCCTACTTATGCAATTGTCGATACGAACTGCGATCCCGATTTGATTGATTATGTAATTCCGGCTAACGATGATGCCGTGAAATCAATCGAAATAATTACTAAAGCCGTCGCAGATGCTTATATAGAAGGTTCTGAAATTGCAAAAACGAAGAAAATGGATGACTCGCAGGAATTATTGGAAAAAATGGAAAAGAAAAAATAATTTAAAAAAGAAATAATATGGAAATCAAAATATCATTAATAAAAGAATTAAGGGAGAAAACAGGTGCAGGAATGGCAGACTGTAAAAATGCCTTAGTCGAAGCCAAAGGAAATATTGAAAAAGCAATTGAATATCTCAGAAAAAAAGGTGCTGCTGTTGCCTCTAAAAGAGCCGATAAAATCGCAAAAGAAGGCGCAGTGAAAATGAAAATAAGAGATGATAAAAAGAAAGCTTCTATTATTGAAATAAACTGTGAAACGGATTTTGTCGCAAAATCCGATGATTTTCAAAAATTTTCGCAGTCAATAGCAGACACTGTCCTGACTAATAATATCAGTGATTATAATTCATTGCTTGAATCGGTAACTCAGGATAAATTAACGGTAAAAGACAATCTCGATTCTTTAATGAGTAAAATCGGAGAAAGAATCGAGATTAAAAGATTCACGGTTTTTGAGACTACTAAAGGTTTTATATCGGGCTATGTTCATTTCGGAAGTAAACTCGGAGCACTTGTAAAATTTGAAGGAACTTCTAATGAAGAAACCGACTCGATAGGAAAAAAAATCGCTATGCAGGTGGTCGCTATGAATCCGATTTCAATCGGAAGGGACGGCGTTGATAAGGATTTAATCGAAAAAGAAAAAGATATATATAATTCTCAGGCAAAAAACGAGAATAAACCTGAAAAAATTATCGAAAAAATCGTACAGAACAAACTTGAGAAATTCTATCAGGAAAATTGTCTGCTCGAACAGGAATATATAAATGACGCCAATATGACGGTAAATGATTTGTTAAATGAATACAGAAAGAAAACAGCAGAAAACTTAAATATTCTTGAATTTATAAGATACCAGTTAGGATAAATTAAATTATAAAAAAATGTATAACAGAATTTTATTAAAACTCAGCGGAGAATCGCTGACAGGAAAACAAAAATTCGGAATAGATTCTGATTCGCTTAATTATATCGCCGCTGAAGTGGCTAAAATTGCAAATCCGGATATTCAGATTGCAATAGTGATAGGCGGAGGAAATATTTACAGGGGTCTCTCTGCCTCGAGACAGGGAGTTGACAGAATTACAGCCGATAATATGGGAATGCTGGCTACATTAATTAATTCTCTTGCACTGCAAAATGCTTTGATTCATAAAGGAGTTCCTTCAGTCGTTCAATCTGCAATTAAAATGGAACAAATCTGCGAATATTATATCATCAGAAATACAATGAAACATCTCGAAGAGCATAAGGTTGTCATTTTTTCGGGCGGAACAGGTAATCCTTATTTTTCAACCGATACGGCGGCCGCACTGAGAGCAATAGAAATCAAAGCGGATATTCTTTTAAAAGGAACAAGGGTTGACGGAGTATATGACAAAGACCCCGAAACAAATTTCGATGCCAAATTTTTCAGAAATCTTACTTTCGTTCAGGTTCTTGATAAAGGTTTGAGAGTAATGGATTTGACTGCATTTACCCTGTGCAGAGAAAATAAAATGCCTGTTCAGATTTTTAATATGAACAAAGAAGATAATCTGAAAAAAGTAATCAGCGGAAAAAAAGTTGGAACAACGATAACTATATAAAAAAAGTAAAACTTTCTTGTAAATATATGATTAAAGACATTTTAAAAAGAACAACAGAAAGAATGTCAAAGACAATCGAGCATTTTAAAAGCGAGCTGATTAAGGTAAGAACGGGAAAAGCGTCTGTTGGTTTACTGGATGGAATAAAAGTTGATTATTACGGCACAATGACGCCTCTGAATCAGGTGGGAAACATTAACACACCTGATTTTCATACTATTACAGTCCAGCCGTGGGATAAATCCGTAATCGGATTAATTGAAAAAGCAATCCTGAATGCAAATTTAGGTTTAAATCCCATTAATGACGGTAATATACTGAGGATACCTGTTCCGCCGTTAAACGAAGAAAGAAGAAAAGAACTTGTTAAACTGGTCAGGAAATATGCCGAAGAAAACCGCATTTCCGTTAGAAATATCAGAAGAGTTGAAATAGAACACATAAAGAAAGCGGAAAAGACGGAGCATATTTCCGAAGACGACAGAAAAAATGCCGAATCCGAAATACAAAAACTTACCGATAAATATATAAAGGAAATCGACGACATTCTTCAGAAAAAAGAAAAAGAAATAATGGAAGTGTAAAGATGTAATTTACTGTTTTTTACTTCGGTATTTTTTTCAAGAATTTTAAAAAATGTTCTGGTTTCTCATCTACAATATTTTTTTTGTTCCTGTCTTCTGGCTTTATTTCAGGATTATTTCGGTTTTCAATGCAAAGGTGCGGGCAGGAATCGCAGGAAGACAAAAAACATTCACCCTGTTAAAGAATCTCCCTCCCGGCTATTTTAAATCTAAAAGAACAATATTAATTCACTCTTCCTCACTCGGGGAATATCAGCAGGCAATTCCGATTATCGAACAATTAAATAAGTATAACATTAATATAATTGTCTCTTTCTTTTCCCCTTCCGGTTATGAAAACGCAAGACTTGTATCTGACAGCATTTTAAAAATTTATCTGCCGTTTGATTCCTGCCGTCTTATTAAAAAATTTCTAAATTTAATCAATCCTTCGATAATTTTTTTTGTCAGGTATGATTTGTGGTTTAATCTGATATATCTGTCAAAGAAGAAAAAAATAAAAACAATAATTGCCAATGCAAGATTTGACGAAAGAAAAATTTACTGGAAATTACCTTTTTTGAAATCTTTTGCAAGATATTTATACGGTTTATTCGATAAACTTTATGTCATCGATGAAGAAGACAGAAATAACTTTATAAAAGCGTTGAAAGGATATAAAACCGAAATAATCAAAGTCGGTGATTCCAAATTTGAAAGAGTGTATCAGGCATCAGAAAATATACGGATAAGTGACGATATAATTTCATCTCATATTTATAAAAACAAAAAAGTTTTTGTTGTCGGAAGTTCCTGGAAAGACGATGAGGAGATTATTTTCCCTGTACTGGATAAAATTGCGGAATACGAAAGAAACCTTTTAACCATTCTGGTTCCGCATGAACCAAAAGAAACAAAAATTGTTTTAATTGAAAAAAATATAAAAACAAAATATAAAAACCTTAAATCAATCAGATATTCGGATATAGATAAATATAAGAACGAAAATATTATTATTGTTGACAGTGTCGGAAAATTATTAAGCCTGTATTCTGTTGCGGATATCAGTTATGTCGGCGGGGGATTAAGAACCGGACTGCACAATATACTTGAACCCGCTGTCTTTGGTATGCCCGTGTATTTTGCTAATGATGTCACAAATTCGGACGAGGATAAATTGCTAATAGAAAAGGGTGTCGGGTTTACCGTTAAAAATCAAAAACAGTTTTATAAAGAATTCAGAAAAATCCTGTCAGACGAACATATGAGAAATCAAATAGCGGAAAAATGCAAAGAAATATTCAAGGATTCGCTTGGTGCAACCGAAAAAATAATTTCCACTTTAAAACAAATGGAATATATAAATTAAAACCATAATATGTTTAAAAGAAATAAATTTATAGCAGACTCTTTAAAACAGAGTTCCGATATAAAACTTAAAGTGCTGGAAAAATGTCAAACCGATATTTCAAAAGCGGCTGATATTATAACAGAAAGAATAAAAGAAGGAAAAAAATTGATTTTTTGCGGAAACGGAGGCAGTGCTGCCGATTGCCAGCATCTTGCAACCGAATTTATGGTCAGATTGTCACACGATATAAGAAGACCTGCAATAGGAGCAATAGCAATAACAACCGATTCTTCCAACCTGACGGCAGGGGGCAATGATATCGGTTTTAAAAATATATTTGCAAGAAGCTTGGAAGGAATTGGAAATGAAGGTGATATTTTAATCGCAATATCGACAAGCGGAAATTCGGAAAATTTAATCAGAGCCGTTAAAAAAGCCGGGAAGAAAAAAATGTTTACTATCGGATTGCTCGGAAAAACAGGCGGGAAACTGAAATCACTTGTGGATTTGTCTGTTTGCGTGCCATCGGAAAATATACAAAGAATTCAGGAATCGCATATTACAATCGGACATATCCTGTGCGAAATTACGGAAAGAGAAATTTATTCCTGAATAAAAATTATCGGCTGAAAATAATCTGAATTTAAGGTGTTTTCTATTTGATAAATTCAAAAAATATTTCGCTGTTCTCTCTGCTGCGGGGGAATGTTGATAGATTACCCTGATAGTCTTCTGCGGAAAAATAATATTTCAGTTTTGTGTTTTCCGGTATACCTGAAAGCTTGACGGAATAAATACCAGATTTGTTTCCGTCATTATTGTCTTTTATTAAAATCAAATTTGCTTCTTCTTTTGTTTCCCGGTCACCGGTTGTGTATGTAATTTTTACTTTTTCCTGATTAATTAATTCTCTTGATGCAAGACCAACCTGTATTGTAATATCGTTTTCTGTTACGCTTACTTCAGGTTTGTTGCTCCATATCATACCCCAGTATAAGGCAGCTTCGTAAGCGTTAATTATTCCCCAGCCGAAAATATTATCGGGATTGTTTGACTGGCTTGCTGTGTTTCTTAAAGCATCTCTGATTTGAATAGGTGTAAGTTCGGGATGAGTTGATAGTATAAGTGCGACAATCCCTGCTGTTATGGGTGTGGAAAAGGAAGTGCCGTTGGCAAATGAATATGTACTGTCGTTTTCTGTTTCAAATTTCGAAACAGCTACAAATACTCCGACTCCGGGAGCTACAACATCCGGCTTTGTTCTTCCGTCGCTTGTCGGTCCGTTCGAACTGAAGCCGGCTATTTTTTTCATATTGTTTATTGCTCCGACTGTTATGATTGAATCGGCATCTCCGGGTGAAGTAACCGAAGGTATGGCAGTCTGCCTGTTATTTCCCATCGCATTAACCACTACCATTCCGAGATATGCACATCTTGTCGCTGTTATCGAAGTAATGGCGGTTTTACCGTTCATATCTTCGTAATTATATGTATTTTTTGAATACGGCTCGTCAAATATTTTATATGCAAGCGAACTTGTAATTATATCGGCACCCTTCTGCTCGACCCATTCGGCTGCTTCAAGCCAGAAGTCTTCTTCCATCGGAGTTTCTGTCGGAACGTACTCGGTTTTGCATACTATGTATTCCGAATTAAAAGCAGGACTTATTAACTTGCCGGATTTGAAACCTCCTACAGCCGATAATGTGGATGTACCGTGACTCGCCTGGTCTGTTCGGTCATAATACTTCTGGTTGGACTCATTATATGCTTTCGTGTCTTTATTTATAAAATCATATTCATCTATTACTTTCATATTTTTTGTTGCCTCATGTTCCCGCCAGTAGAAACCGCCGTCAAAATTTGCTATCAAAACTCCGTCGCCTGTTATATTCAGATTATGAAGCGAAGGTACATTAACTATTTCCATTTGCTCCAATGATTCTCCGTAATTGTATGTGTTTTTTGTCGGATTAATTTTTTGCTCGGATGAATTCGGTTTTACTTTGAAATTCCCTTCAAAACTGTCTTCGTTATTTTCAAGTCTTATCATTCTGTCTACTATTCTCAGATAATCCACATAGTCGGTTTTTAAAACATTCGATACCTGTTCTTCCGTAAGATATGCACTGACACCGTTTAACCATCTTGATTTTGCTATAATATCAATATTAAGATTTTTTATGTTTTGAATGTATACTTCATTTACAGGTAAATCTGCATAGTCAATTAGTTTATTTTCATCGAGTACTTTTAATCTTCTCTGTATTGCTCTGTCGGATAACAGGGATAATCCTTCGTTATAAGCATCGCTTTCTTTTTCAATTATCATATCGGGTTTATAAACACCTTTGTCCTTGAATATTATCCAGTATTTTGCAATAGAATTGTCCTGTGCATACGAAGAAGCAGAAAATGCGAGTAATATAAAAATTACAAATGTGCTGAGCAAAAAATTTTTTTTCATAAGAACACTGTTTAAATATAAAAAATAATTTTAAATTTTCTTTAAAAAATCAATAACTGTAATTTTCAAGATATTCGGCTAATTTAATGACAAATTTTCCGCCGAGCGCCCCGTCAATTAATCTGTGGTCGAAAGATAAAGTCAGATACATCATTGGTCTTATTGCAATAAAATCACCCTGCGAAGTTTCGATTACTTTCGGGCGTTTCTTTATTGCTCCGACTCCCAGTATGGCTATCTGCGGTTGGTTGATAATCATCGTTCCGAATATGTTTCCGAATACTCCGTAATTCGAAATAGTAAACGTTCCTCCCTGAATCT
>VGWA01000108.1 GCA_016873795.1 Ignavibacteria bacterium | reverse complement strand
AATAAATATTATGTCTAATAAAAAAGTTTTATAGTCCATATAATTATCGAAAATTACTCATAAAATCACACTCCTATCTATTTTCTCTCAGATATTTTAATCTCTTTTCAAGTTTCTTTTCGGGGATAAGCAGTTTATCTTTTCCAAAGATTGCATCTTCCTGCGATTCAAAGACAAGTTCATATTCATCGCTCATCACAATTGCTTCTTCCGGACAAACTTCCTCACAGAGCCCGCAGAAAATACATCTTACCATATTGATTTCAAATTTTTCGGGGTATCTTTCTTTTTCATCTTCAGTTTCATTTGCCTGCACTTCAATTGCAAGAGCCGGGCATACTCTAGAACATAATCCGCAGGCAACGCATCTTTCCTTATTGTCTTCTTTTAAAACCAAAACAGGTCTTCCTCGTAAAGATGCAGGTGTTTCCATTTTAATTTCCGGATATTGTCTCGTAAACTTTGGTCTGAAAATTTGTTTTAGAGTTAAAATCATACCTTTGACAATCTGCGGAATATATGTTTTTTCAAAAAATGTTAAATCTTTTTCTTTTATTATTGGCATATTCAGAAATTTAAGAAGCAATAACTAATCAAATATACTAAAAGTTTCAAAAAATTAATATTACATAAAAAAAACAGTGAAAAATTAGTATAAAGACTTAATTGAACAATTTTCATAATTTTGATAAATGAATAATAAATTCGGTATAATATTAGGGACAGGTTTAGACGGAATTGTAAAGTCCTTTGAGAACAGGAAACTTATATATGAAAATAAAAAGGGTGTGCATAAAAAAAGAATCTACGAGTCAGAACTAAAGGGCAGAAAGGTTTTTTTATTTCAAGGCAGAAGTCATTATTACGAAGGAGCAGGTATTGAACAAATTTTATTCAATGTAATCAAATCAAAAGAATTCGGAATAGATTTTTTAATAATAACGAATGCAGCGGGCGGATTGAATGATAATTTTAATGTTTCCGATTTAATGTTGTTAGACAACATAATAGATATTACAGGAATTAAATTAAAATATAGACCGAAGGCGTTATTTGATAAATCCGTTATAGAAAAAATTATACATCTCGCGAAGAGAAGCAAAATAAAATTGCACAAAGGGACATACTGTGCGACAACCGGACCCATGTACGAGACAAAGCAGGAGATAATATTTCTGAGGAAAATCGGAGCGGATGCAGTAGGAATGTCAACTGTACCGGAATTAAAGGCAGCGTCGGCGACAGGAATCACAACAGCTGCTATTTCATGCATAACAAACATACTAAAGCCAGAGACACAAATAACAACGACACACAATGATGTTATAGAGCAGAGTAAAAAAGCCCAGCCTGTACTTTACGAACTTATATTAAGCATAATCGAAAACTTTTAAAATGATAGACACACACTGCCATTTATACTATAAAGATTTTAAAGATGACATAGAGGAAGTGATTGACCGAGCTTTAAACGCGGGAATAGAGAAAATGATAATACCTTCGGTTGATTCAGAGACAATCGAGCAGTCTTTAAAGATTTCAGAAAAATTTAATTCAATTTATATTGCAATCGGATTTCATCCTTCTGATATTAAAAATTTAAATATTTCGGAAATTAATATACTCGAGCAATACATAAACTATGATAAAGTAGTAGCAATTGGAGAAATAGGTTTAGATTACTATTGGGATTCAAGCTACAGTGAAAAGCAAAAGGAATTCTTTAAGATACAACTCGACACAGCGGTTAAACACGACTTACCGGTAATTATACACACAAGGAAATCTATTTCCGACGCTTTCCGGATTTTAAGCGGCAAGGAATATAAAGATTTAAAAGCACAATTTCATTGTTTCAGCGGAGACACAAACGACCTGCAAACTATTCTGAGCAATAAGAATTTTTTCATATCGTTTTGTGGAAATCTCACATACAAAAATTTCCGTCAAGCGACTTTAATACCGGGGATACCTGTTAATAAACTTCTAACGGAAACAGATTCACCATTTCTTCCTCCTGCACCATTTTTCAGGAAACGTAACGAGCCTTCATATCTAACATACACAGCGAAAAGACTTTCAGAAATATTATCTCTCGAATATTCAGAATTCGAAAAAACAACGACACAGAATGCCGAGGCATTGTTTTACAAATTAAATAAAAAATAAGGATTTAAATTTACTATTATTTTTATTTACATATTATTATATTTGGAATAACAATTTTCATAATTAAAACAATACTATATGAAGACATACAAGTTACAATTTCAGGACAGCGGTTCGGGAACATTTCCACCACCTCCTCCTCCCCCGCCGCCATCATTCAATCAACCTCCTCCACCGTCATTTAATCAAGGACCGCCGCCGCCTCCACCTTCAGGTCAGTTTTACGGCGGAGTTCCCGATAAAGCAAGCGGATTTGCGATAACGGCTTTAATACTTGGTATTGTTTCTTTTCTAACCGGCTGGTGCTGCGGCGGACCACTTGCAATTGTTGCTTTAATATTTGCAATACTGGATTTATCGAATATTAAGAAAGGCAAAGCATCCGACAGAGGAAAAGGAATGGATATTGCCGCATTAATTCTATCCGGGATAACAATAGTAATCTGGTTAATATTACTTATACTAGGTTCGATTAGCAGTTTGATAGAAAGCTACAGATAGTAATGAAAATTGTATAAACAAAAAAGAAAATTAAGATGAGCAATAATCAAACGTCACAGGGTCCGTCTGCGGGTTCGATAGCAGCATTTGTACTTGGTATTTTTTCACTTACCACCTGTTTAATTACAGGTATTCCCGCATGGATTGTCGGCAAAATGGAACTTGACAAAATCAACAGCGGGCAGTCTCCAAAATCAGGAGAAACATTTGCAAAAGTAGGTATGTGGCTTGGAATTGCAGCCACCTGCATATCCATACTTGCAGCCATAGGCATTTTAGTTTATGCAATTGCGATAGCGGTATTTATTTCACATTCAGCACATTGATAAAAAAAAATTTTGCAAATTTAATCGAGGGTAGTATTAGAAATAAATACTACCTTTTTAATATATGAAAATAAGATTCAGAAAAGTTGATAAAAAGATTCCTAACGAACTTCCCTCTTATCAGACGAAGCACTCAGCTGGAATGGATTTAACATCATCATCATTCGAAGATATAGTAATACCTCCTACGGAAACCCGTTTAGTTCCGACAAATTTAATAATAGAAATTCCAACCGGTTATGAAGGGCAGGTCAGACCACGAAGCGGACTTGCTTTAAAATACAATGTAACGGTATTAAATTCACCCGGTACAATTGATTCGGATTACAGAGGAGAGATAAAAGTACTGTTAATAAATCACGGTAAGGGAAATTTCGCTGTAAAATTCGGTGACCGCATAGCCCAGCTTGTAATTTCTCCATATATGAAAGCGAAACTAAAATACAAAGACAAACTTTCGAAGACCGAGCGTGGAAGAGGCGGTTACGGAAGTACGGGAATAAACAGCAAGAAGATTAAGAAAGATTTTGATATCTTATAAACGAATGTCTCAAATTTTAAATATTGTCGGGATACCGATAGGAAACTTTGCAGACATAACCATCAGGGCATTACAGACGCTTCGTTCATCAGACATAATTATATGCGAAAGCACAAAAGAAGCATCGAGATTACTTAAATTCTTTGATATTAAAAAAGAGTTGATACTTCTCAACGAGCACAACGAAAACAAAATCACAGACGAAATATTAGAAGAAATTCAGAACGGGAAAATCGTATCAATAATTTCCGATTGCGGCATACCGATACTTGAAGACCCCGGCAGCGTACTTTTAAAAAAATGCCGTGAAAATAAAATCAAACTTGAATTTATCACAGGTGTATATTCAGTAATAACAGCATTAACACTATCAGGATTCGACATCAGCCGTTTTTATCATTACGGATTCCTTTCACCGAAAAAAGAAATCAGAATCAACCAGTTGAAAAAATTTCAATCACTTGAAAAACCTGTTGTATTAATGGATGCACCTTACCGCGCATTTAGTCTTTTGTATGACATAAGAGACATACTTCCCTACCGTAAAATATTTATGGGGATAAATCTGACAACTGAGAATGAAAAACTAATATGGGGAAACCCGAGTGAAATATTAGAACAATTAAACAAATCATACAGTGTAAAATTCAAAGAAGAATTCATAATAATAATCGATAAAAATGATAAAAATAATTAAATATAATCCGGAAAAAGGAACGATTGAAATCAATCCTGAAGAATTCAAACAGTGGGATGAGAATACGAGTGAGAATCTCTGGATTGACATTCATCAACCTGAAATTGAAGAAAGCAAAAAAATTCTTTCAGGCATTTTTAATTTTCATGACCTTGCGATTGAAGATGCTTTAAAATATTTAGAGCGGGATTATTTTCATTTCCCGAAAATTGACGATTACGAAAGATATCTATTCATAGTATTTAACGGTATTCTGCTTGACAAACCATCTTTGAAATTCGGGATTTTTTCATTAAGTTGTTTCATCGGGAAAAACTACATAATCACGATACACAATGAAAAGTCTGAAATATCATTAGCAGATAAATTTTCTCAAAATAAGCATAATTATTTAAAGAAAGGACCTGATTATTTACTTCATTTGATATTAGACGAACTTGTTGACAGGTATTATCCTTTATTGGATATTTTCGAATCCGAGATTAACAAAGCAGAAGAAAAAATATTCAAATCACCGCCGAGCAACTCGACTCTCTTTCAAATTCTGAATATGAAAAAGGAACTATTAAGATTACGACGAATTGCAGGATATCAGAAAGAAGTGCTTTTCAAACTTTCACGCAGTGATTACGAACTTATATCGAAGGAAGAATCACTTTATTATCGAAACGTCTTCGATCATCTGCTTAGAATTTCAGAGACAACCGAATCATACCGTGACATAATATCAGGGATGCTGGATTCTTATCTTTCACTTGTCAACAACCGTATGAACGACATAATAAAAGTTTTAACGATTATAGCCACAATAATCCTTCCTTTAAACCTGATAACAGGTGTTTACGGAATGAATTTTCAGTATATGCCTTTACTTCATCATCCATTAGGTTTTTACATCAGTATAATTATTATGTTTATTGTGATAATAACAATGTTGATATGGTTTAAAAAGAAAAAGTGGCTTTCGTCATTTCAGGACAGAACATAACAATTCTCATTTTACAGAACAACCAAAAATATTTTTAACGGCATAATACCAGAATCGTTTTCCATGATATCTTTAATAATGTCATAAAAAATATTGATTTTGTTTCGACCTTTGTTCTAATTTTTTTTAAAAATTAATTTAGTTGTTTATTGAGAAGTCGGGTGACTGGTTAAGTTATTTGTTTATCAATTGTTAGTCGTGTGAAAATTTTGTATTTTTGTATATAATAGATTATATCTTTATAATCCCTTTTTCAGTTTAAAATCACTAAAAATTTACAAGTTATGACAGCAAACAGTTTTATTAATTCAAAAATTAATCCAGAATCCGTACATGATACTCTTAAAAAATATATGCTTGTTGACGGTTTCGATATGACACTGGATTTAAAGGAATCACACGGTTCTTTTCTTTACGATTCAAAACGTAAAAGAAAATTGTTAGACTTTTTTACTTATGTTTCATCTAATCCTATAGGAATGAATCATCCAAAAATAAACAATGAAGAATTCATTTCGAAAATTGGAAAAATTGCTCTTTCAAAACCTTCATTAAGCGATATATATCCGGTAGAGCAGGCAGAATTTGTAGAGACTTTTTTCAAGTATGCCATACCTGATTATTTTAAATATATTTTCTTTATCGAAGGAGGAGCACTTGGTGTCGAGAATGCTATTAAAGCTGCATTTGACTGGAAGGTGAGAAAAAATTTCAAGAAAGGTTATAAAGAGGAAAAAGGTCATCAGGTAATACATTTCAGAGAAGCATTTCACGGAAGAAGCGGATATACATTATCTTTAACAAATACCGACACAGTTAAGATTAAATATTTTCCTAAATTTAACTGGCCAAGGATAACAAATCCGAAAATAAAGTTTCCATTAAATGATGAGAATCTTGCAAAAGTTATCGAACTGGAAAACACAGCGATTGAAGAGATTAAAACGGCAATTCACAACAACAAAGATGATATAGCGGCAATTTTAATAGAAATGATACAAGGTGAGGGCGGAGATAATCATTTCAGAAAAGAATTTTTCTTAAAACTGAGAGAAATCTGCGACGAGAATGAAATTTTATTTATAATAGATGAAGTACAAACAGGAATTGCAATTACAGGAAAATGGTGGGCACACATGCATTACATGAAACCGGATATAATTTCATTCGGAAAAAAAACACAGGTCTGCGGATGCCTTTCAACATCGAGAATAGACGAGATAGAAGAAAATGTTTTCAAGGTACCGGGACGGATTAATTCGACATGGGGCGGAAATATTGTGGATATGTACAGAATGAAAAGAATAATAGAAATCATAGTGGAAGATAATTTAGTAGAGAATTGCGAAAAGATGGGAAATTATCTGAAAGAAAAGATAAAGGGACTAACCGAGGCTTACCCGGAGAAGTTGAATAATCCGAGAGGACTTGGATTATTCTGTGCATTCGACGCAAAGGATACAGAAATGAGAAATAAGATTTTGAAAAAAGCAGTTGAAAATAATTTACTTATACTCGGCTGCGGGACTAATACAGTAAGGTTCAGACCGACTTTATGCGTAACGAAAGATGAGATAGATATGGGGATAGAGATTCTGGATAAGGTGATGAAAGGAGTGTAATCAATGTTAAATGTTAAATGATAAATGTTAAATTGAAAAAATAGGATTTATGAATGTCCCGAGGGGTCAGGATGAATGCAGTGAATATAAATTAAGGATATTTATATGGATGTATAGATTTATTACATCAATAATGATTGTAAATAATTTTGGGATTAGACGTTGAATTTGTAGAAGATTATATCACCGTCCTGTACGATATAATCTTTTCCAGTAATATGCAGGAGACCTTTCTCTTTTAATTTATGTTCATTTCCTATATTATAGAGGTCATTAAATTTTATAACTTCCGCACAAATAAATCCTCTTTCAAAGTCGGTATGAATTTTTCCGCCTGCTTCAG